>CAZWMZ010000120.1:0-2198 GCA_964634965.1 uncultured Nitratifractor sp.
CACACCTGCGGGCTCATCCGGAGATCGATGCGCTGGCGATTCAGATCAGCGAATCGGCCGGCGGCCTGCGTCATCCGGTCGAGGTGATCGCTGCTGCGGTCAAACATGAGCGTCCCGAAGTGATGATTATCGCTGACGGCATCACCGCCGTAGGCGTTGAGCCGATCGACGTGACGCACATCGATGTGTTGATTGCCGGCAGCCAAAAGGCGCTTATGCTGCCGCCGGGCCTGGCGATCATGGGATTGAGCCAGGCGGCCATCGCCAAAACAGGGGAGGGGAGGGGATTTTATTTTAATCTCGCCTCGGAGATTCGCAAACAGCGCCAGAACACCACAGCATATACGGCCGCCACAACGCTGGTGATCGGTGTGCGCAGCATCATGGAGCAGGTGGCCCAGCAGGGGGGCTGGGAATCCCTCTACGCAGAGACCGCTCGACGGGCTGCTGCGACGCGCGGTGCGCTCGAAGCGATCGGTTTGCGCAGCTATCCGCGGGTACCGGCAACATCGATGACAACGATCATCGATCCCGATGCTGAAACGATTCGTACCCTCCTCAAGCAGGAGTACGGCATCCTTGTCGCTGGCGGACAGGATCACCTCAAAGGCAAAATCTTTCGCATCAACCAGATGGGGTTGATTCCGCCCTGGGAATCGCTCTGGGTAGTCAACGCCGTCGAGCGGGCGCTTGATCGTCTGGGGCGCCGAACGTTTGACGAGACGGCCAGCCGAGCGTTTAACGATCTGTTTCATACCATGGATGGCAGGGGATCATGATTTTCGAACACGAAATCCCTGCCGGCAGCCACCTCTATTTCGGTCCGAGCGCACGTCTGAAGCGTTCGATCGAAACCGAGGCGGCCGAGCATCTGCTGGCCGAAGGGTATCAAGAGATCGTTACGCCGATCTTTTCGTACCATCAGCATGAGAGTTTTGCCGACCGCCGACCGTTGGTTCGTCTCAACGACGCCGACAATCACGAAGTGAGTCTGCGGGCCGATTCGACGGCCGATGTGGTGCGGCTGATTACCCGGCGTCTGGGGCGCAGCCACACAGGAGGCAAGTGGTTTTATATCCAGCCGATCTTTACTTTTCCGACTCAGGAGCAGCATCAGATCGGAGCCGAAGTGATCGATGGCACCTTTGATCAGATCGCACAAACGGCACTGGATCTGATGCAGCGACTGGGGTTGACTCCGAGGATGCAGATCGCGAACATCGCCATTCCACGTCTGCTCTCTGAGCGTTATGGAATCGCGCTGGCGGACATAGAAGCGATGCGCATCGAGACGATTTTGTCCCACGACTATGCCTGGATTGAGTCGCTGGTGCGCATCCATACGATCGAGGATCTGCACGATCTGCAGCGCTACCCTGAGGATATTGCTGCCGAACTCAGGCGCATTGCTGACGCAGCCGAAGGGATCGCTTATGCCGATGTTGTGATCGCTCCGCTCTATTTTGCGCAACTGCGCTACTACGATGCACTGCTGTTTCGCATGGTCGAGGGCAATGCGTTGTTGGCAACCGGCGGAACCTATCGGATCGATGCGCTCAGCGCTGCCGGGTTTGCCCTCTATACCGATGCGTGCATCGCCCATATTCTCCAAAAGGATTTGCATGAGCACCAAGCAGGCTGACCTGATCGTCGGACTCCAGTGGGGTGACGAAGGAAAAGGCAAGATCGTCGATCACATGGCTCAGACACACGACTATGTGTGTCGATTTGCCGGCGGACACAACGCCGGCCACACCATCGTCATCGGCGAGAAGACCTATGCGCTCCACCTGATCCCTTCGGGCGTGCTCAATCCTGATGCGATCAATGTTGTGGGCAACGGTGTCGTCCTCTCGCCAGAGGATTTTATCGAGGAGATGGAGCAGTTTGAGCACCTCGAAGGGCGGCTCTACATCTCCGACAAGGCGCATCTGCTGCTGCCCTATCATGCCCGCATGGATCAGGCGCGCGAACGCCTCAAGGGTGACAAGGCCATCGGCACGACCGGCAAGGGGATTGGTCCAGCTTACGGGGACAAAGTCGCCCGTGTCGGGCACCGTGTGGGCGAACTGCTCGACCCTCAAAAGCTTACCGCCAAAATCGTTGCTCATTTTGAGATGAATCAAGCCATCTTTGAGGCGATGGGAGTCGCGCTGCCCGATGCAGAGGAGTTGCTCGCACAGCTGACCCACTACAAA
>CAZWMZ010000121.1:0-2379 GCA_964634965.1 uncultured Nitratifractor sp.
ATCGTCTGCCCCTTAGCGATCTCTCCGTCAAACACCCGCACCAGTGCCAGCGCACCGAGGTAGTTGTCGAACCAGCTGTCGTAGATGAGCGCTTTGGTCGGTGCATGCGTATCGCCTGCCGGGGGCGGGATCCGATCGACAATCGCATCGATCAGTTCGCGTACTCCCTGGCCGGTTTTGGCCGAGACGAGGTTGTGTTCGGTCGCATCGATGCCAATGGCCTCTTCGAGCTCGCTCAGAACCCGATCGGGATCGGCAGCAGGCAGATCGATCTTGTTGACCACCGGCAAGAGTTCGAGATCGTTTTCGATGGCGATGTAGACATTGGCGATGGTTTGGGCTTCGACCCCCTGCGCCGCATCCACCACGAGCAGCGCCCCTTCGCAGGAGGCGAGTGAGCGGCTTACCTCATAAGAAAAATCGACATGACCCGGTGTGTCGATGAGATTGAGCAGGTAGTGTTCGCCATCTTTGAGATAGTCCAGTCGCACCGATTGAGCCTTGATGGTAATGCCCCGCTCCTTTTCGATCTCCATCGTATCCATCACCTGCGCCGACATCTGACGATCCGAGACCGCCCCGCACTCCTGGATGATCCGATCTGCCAACGTTGATTTGCCATGATCGATGTGCGCAATGATCGAAAAATTGCGTATATGCGTCTGAGGAACACTGTGACTCAAAACTGTCCTTTTGTACTATACATAAAAAACTCCACTCTTTCTCATTTCAAACGACTTGTTCCCAAATTATGTGGTCGCAAAGAGCGAATTGACGCTCTCGTTGTTCGAGACACGCCGGATCACTTCGCCCAGCATCGGCGCGGTTGAGAGCATCTTGATTTTGGTGCAGCTTTGCTGCATGGGGATGGTGTTGGAGACGACCAGCTCGTCGAGCGATCCATCGCAGATGCGATCGTAGGCGGGCCCGGAAAGAACCGGGTGGGTACAGCAGGCCATGACCGAAGTCGCCCCGAGGTTTTTGAGAGCCGATGCAGCATGCACCATCGTGCCGGCTGTATCGATCATGTCGTCGATCAGGATGACATCTTTGCCCTCGACCTCGCCGATGATGTTCATCACTTCGCTCTCGTTGGCTCGCTCGCGTCGTTTGTCGACGATCACCATATCCAGCCCCAAACGGTTGGCAAAATAGCGCGCACGCGCTACCCCGCCAATGTCGGGTGATGCGATGACGGGATTGGGGAAGTTTTTGGCCTTGATGTAGTCCATGAACAGAATCGCGCCGTAGAGGTTATCGACCGGAATATTGAAAAAGCCCTGGATCTGCGAGGCGTGCAGATCCACCGTCACCATGCGTGTGATGCCGGCTGTCTCCATCAGGTCGGCGACCAGTTTGGCTGAGATGGGTACGCGCGGAGCTGCCTTGCGATCCTGGCGGGCGTAGCCGTAGTACGGCACGACGGCGGTGATCGATTTGGCCGAGGAGCGCTTGAGCGCGTCGGTCATGATAAGCAGCTCCATGAGATTGGCATTGGCCGGAGCCGAAGTGGGCTGGACGATAAAGATATCTTTGCCGCGCACACTCTCGGCGATCTGTACGCTGATCTCACCATCGGAAAAGCGACTGATCGTAGCGCCCGAAAGGGGCATCTCGAGGTATCGGGCCACCTCTTGGGCCAACTCAGGGTTTGCGGTTCCCGAAAACAGCATGTAGTTGCTCATGGCGTTACCTTATGGGGGTTGAAGAGTGGGGGTATTGTACTCAAAAATCGGTAAAAGGCACCTCAAAGCACAAAAAGTTTACACTTACAACCACCCCCGCAACGCGACCATCTCCGAGTCCTGCGGCTGGAATATGCACCAAACGAGAGGGGTGCATCTCAAAGGGTGCGAGCACGTTCGGGCGTCTTAAAAGATGTTTGATTTGAGGCAAAGCTAAAAACAGGGAGTCAAAGCGGTGTTACGTCGGTATGTTCGCAAAAAAGCCGCCCAGCGTGGCAAGCTCGATGCCTTTTTGGAAAAGTATCGCCTGCCGCGTGCTTATTTTAATATCAACCGCCGCATGATCACCCGTGGGATCGGCGTGGGGCTCTTCTGGGGGTTTATCCCGATGCCCTTCCAGATGGCTGGCGTGATGGCGACGACTCCGCTGCTGCGCTTTAATGTCCCGATCGGTCTGCTCACGGTCTGGCTCTCCAACCCTTTTACCTATGCACCGCTGTGGTATCTCGAATACATCACCGGCAACCTGATCCTCGGACGCGAAGGGCTTGCCGGCATCGAGCTGAGTGTTGCGTGGTTCAAAAACCACTGGGACGATATCGTCGTGCCGCTCTATGTCGGGACCGCCTTCTATTCGACGGTGGTGTCGTTTGTGATCTATCTGCTGATCAACTGGCTCTGGATCCGCTCGGCG
>CAZWMZ010000122.1:0-2620 GCA_964634965.1 uncultured Nitratifractor sp.
GAGCGTATCAATGCTGCCTATGCGCTCTTGATGGAGTATGTCGAGACCTTTCGGTATCGGTTCGATGCCGATGAGATCGCTCAGCACTATCCGGAGGGGAAGCATGCCCAAAAATTCCGAATCTAAGCCGCTCTTTGCCGATCACACCGATGCCGCGGAGCAGTTGATCGAGGCGTTGCCGATGGAGGAGTGGCGCCAGCGGGATATGGTGGTTGTGGCGGTCAGCCCGGAGGGGATCGATATCGCCGCGACCATCGCACATCGGCTGGAGGCACCTCTTGATTGGATCATCAGCGAACCGGTCCCCGCCCCAAACAACCCCCAGCAGCCCATTGCCCGCGTGAGTGAAACCCAGACGCTGGTGATCGATCGGGCGCTGGTGGAGGCGTTTGGGATCGATGAGGATTATGTCTATACCGAAGCGCAGCGGATTTACGACGAGACGATCCTCTCCTGCGTGTATCGTTGTCGTGAAGGTCAGTCGCTCACAGCGGTCGCCGATCGAGTGGTGTTGCTGGTGGATGAGAGTGCCGAGACCGGCGCTACGGCACTGGTGGCGATCAGATCGATGCTGGAGCAGGGCGCCAAAAATGTCTATTTGGCTGTTCCGGTGATCGAAGAGACGATGTGTGCCCATCTGACCCCTGCTTGCGACGGAATCTATTGTGCGCACCGCATTCGGGATTATGTCTGGGTCGATTACTACTTCGGCGAACGGACGCTTCCCGATACTGAAACCATTAAAAGGATATTGTTACCCCATGAATAACGCTACAACTATACGTACCCGCATCAACGGACTGGAAGAGACGTTTACCTTCGGCAAAGTAGCCCAGCAAGCCAGCGGCTCGGTCTGGTACCAGCAGGGCAAGGCGGTTCTCATCGCGACCGTTGCGGTCGATCCCGATCCGGTCGATGAGCCCTTCGTGCCGCTGACGGTGCAGTACATCGAAAAAGCCTACGCCGCCGCCAAGATCCCTGGAGGCTCTATCAAGCGCGAGTCCAAACCGAGCGATTTTGAGACCCTCACCTCGCGCATCGTCGATCGTGCCATCCGGCCGCTTTTTCCCAAAGGCTACGCTTATCCGACGACCTTGACCGTGCTCGTCGTCAGCAGCGATCCGGAGGTCGATCTGGCCGTTGCGGCCTTGCACGCTGCCAATGCGGCGCTGCTGTCGAGCGCACTGCCGATCGAGCGCAGCATCGCTGCGGTGCGGATCGGTTGCGTCGAGGATGAACGCCTTCTCAATCCTACCCTCAGCCAGATGGAGCGCAGCAGCCTCGATCTGCTGGTGACCGGTTCGCAGAATGACCTGATGATGATCGAGATGCGGGCCATTGCGACGGAGGCTGTAGAAGTCGATGCATTTGATACCTACGATCCCATGGGGCTCGATGCCGGGATGGAGATGGTTCCCGTGGTGCTGGGGCATCAGGAGACCAACGCCCTCGAAGAGGAGAGGCTGCTGGAGGCACTCGATGCTGCATCCGAAGCGATCCGCGAAGCCTCTACCCTCTATGCAGCGGAGTTTCTGCCGATCAAAGCACCCGTGGCGTATGCGCCTGCCCCGTCCGATTTAGAGCCGTCCGATTGGGTGGAACGGATCGAAACGACCTATGCCGACGCGCTCGATGCCGCGCTCGATGCTGCTGCCAAAAGCGAACGCTCCGAAGGGTTGAATCGCCTGGCCAAACGGATCACTTCTGAGGCGACAGCACAGGGAGAGAGTGTCGACGAAACTGAGATCAAAACCGCACTCGAGATCGCCAAAAAGCGTCGCGTACGCACCATGATCCTCGACGAAAAACGGCGGGTCGATGGACGCGCGCTCGATGCGGTGCGACCCATCACCATCGAGACCAATCCACTCCCCAGTGTGCACGGTTCGTGCCTCTTTACCCGCGGACAGACGCAGGCGCTCGTGACCGCAACGCTGGGTGATACCAAGAGCGCGCAGATGTTTGAACGCCTCCAGAGCAGGCAGACCCAAAACGAGCGCTTTATGGTGCACTACAACTTCCCCGGCTTTTCGGTCGGAGAGACCAAGCCGATCGGCGCGCCTGGCCGACGGGAGCTGGGACACGGCAACCTGGCCAAGCGTGCGCTCGAACCGACGGTCGATCGCAACCTCGAGGGGTCGATTCGCCTCGTGTCGGAGATCCTTGAGAGCAACGGATCCTCATCGATGGCGACGGTGTGCGGCGGATCGCTCGCGCTGTGTGCAGCCGAGGTGGAAGTGAGTGACCTGGTGGCTGGAGTGGCGATGGGGCTGGTGGTCGAAGGGGATCGTCATGCAATCTTGACCGACATCATGGGTCTGGAGGATCACGACGGCGATATGGATTTCAAAGTCGCCGGCACCCGCAAAGGGATCACCGCACTCCAGATGGACATCAAGCTTGGCGGACTCGATCCGGCGATTCTGGCCGAAGCGCTCCATCAGGCGCGCGAGGCGCGGATGCAGATCTTGACGATCATGGAGGAGGCGCGTGCGCAGATCCGCCCCAGCGGTGCGTTGCCGACGGTGGAGCACTTTACGATCGATCCCTCGCGCATCGTGGATATCATCGGCAAAGCCGGTTCGACCATACGGGAGATCATCGATCGCTTTGAGGTGGC
>CAZWMZ010000123.1:0-2022 GCA_964634965.1 uncultured Nitratifractor sp.
TTTTGGTAGACCTCAAGGCGTCCTTCGGCAACAAAGATATAGAAAAAGCCCATCCCCACCAGCTTGGGAAGAAAGATAAACAGCACGAAGTAGGTGATTCCCTCGTAGCCCTCCGGGATGATACCGAAGCCGCTGGGTTCGATCTCTTGACGCATAAATTGATTGAGGCGTCCCTGCGGCGAATTGGGATCAACGGGGTGAAAACGATTGCGCCTTCCGTGTCCACTGTCACCGTCATACTTGCTTTTACGTTTGCGCTTTTTGCGCACGGTTTCGATATAGACGTCTGTCTCGTCGGATTTGAAGGAGTTGTTTCCCATGCCTTGTTGGCCCCCAGCGTAGTTTTGGCCCAATTGTAGCGTAATTGGTCTGAGAAAACAAGTAAGTTGGCATCGGGTGACGAAAAGGTTTATTTTCATCACCTGACCCCAAATCCGGGTTTAACGACGAACAGGGTACAATGTCGCACGTTTTGTTGCCTGGAGCTCCGTATGCAAACCCTTACCATCGTCGATACGTTTGGTTTCTTTTTTCGTGCGTTTTATGCCTTGCCGCCGCTGAAAAACCGTGAAGGGTTTCCGACCGGACTGTTGACGGGCTTTGTCAATGTGCTTCATCAGTTGAAGCAGGAGCATGCGACCGACTATCTGGTCTTTGCGCTTGACAGCAAGGGCCCAACCTTTCGTACTGCACTCTATCCTGAGTACAAGGCGCACCGTCCGCCGCCGCCCGAGGAGCTGATGCAGCAGCTTCCCGTTGCGATCGACTGGATCGAACGCATGGGGCTGGCCAGCGTCTCGGTCGATGGCTTCGAGGCCGATGATGTGGTCGCTACGCTGGTGCGTTGCGGTCTCGAAGCGGGGCTTAGGGTCAAGATCATCTCGCACGACAAAGACCTCTACCAGCTCATCGATGACGATCGAGTCGTCCTTGTCGATGCGATCAAAAAGCGGGAGATCAACGAAGCCGGTTGCCTTGAGAAGTTTGAGGTGCACCCCAGAGATTTTGTGGATTTTCAGGCGATCGTGGGTGACAGTGCCGACAACGTGCCTGGCGTCAAGGGGATCGGCCAAAAGGGAGCCGCCAAACTGATCAACCGCTTCCATACCCTCGAAGCGATCTACGCACAGATCGACGATGCGGGCACACCGCGGATCCAGAAGCTGCTGCGCGAATCCAAAGAGCAGGCCTTTTTGTCGCGCGATCTGGTGCGGTTGCGTTCCGATGCCTTTTCGCCGTGTGATCTGGAGCGGTATCGGTTGCGATCGGGAGACTATCTTGCGGATTTGCGGACGGAGTTCGAGCGCTATGAAATGCGCCGTGCGCTGCGTCTGATCGATCGTACCTCGTCGCGTGCAAGTGTCGAGGCTCAGTCGCGTGCATCGAGCGAACCCGCCTCGGCACCCTTTGAAGTGATCCTGCTCGATACCGCTGCCAAACTCAACCGCGTTGTGGCTGCGATCACCCCCGAAACGGTGGTGGCGTTCGATACCGAAACGACGGGGCTTGATACTCGCACCGATACGTTGGTGGGTTTTTCGTTTGCTCTCGATACCGAAAAGGCCTACTATGTGCCCATCGCCCACAGCTACCTTGGCGCTGGAGATCAAGTTGCGCGCGACGAGGCTCTGGGCGCGATCACGCGACTGATGCAGGCGCGGGTGGTGGGTCAAAACCTCAAATTTGACCTGGGAGTGCTCTACCGGGCAGGAGTCGAAGAGCGCATCCCGCATGCCGATACGATGATCATGGCGTGGCTGCTCAACCCGGGCACAAAAGTGGGACTCGATGCACTGGCACGCACATTCTTCGGCTATACGATGCGCACATTTAAAGAGACGGTCAAAAAGGGCGAGACGTTTGCCAGCGTACCGATCGAGGAGGCAGCGTTTTATGCCGCCGAAGATGCCTGGATGACGCTGCGGCTCTACCGCAAGCTCGCGCACCTCTTTACCCTGGCCGATCCGAGGATCGCCGAGGAGGCGCGCGCAGTGGAGTATCCGTTTATCAATGTGCTCATTC
>CAZWMZ010000124.1:0-12415 GCA_964634965.1 uncultured Nitratifractor sp.
AAAGACGCCGTCTACATCGATCTGACGCACCTGCCCGAAGAGACCATCATGACCAAGCTCCCCGAGCTGCGCGAGCTGGCCATCACCTTCCTCGGACAGGATATGCTCAAAGAGCCGATCATGATCGCCGCGACCGCCCACTACTCGATGGGTGGCATTCCGGTTAATACCCGCTGTCAGGTGCGCAAAAGCCCCACCGAGCTGGTCGAAGGCTTTTACGCGGCGGGTGAGTGCAGCTGCGTCAGCGTCCACGGTGCCAACCGTCTGGGAGCCAACAGCCTCCTCGAGGCGCTCTTCTTTGGTCGCGAAGCGGGCAAGGCGATGATCGAAGATCTGGACACCATCGAGCGAGCCGACGTGCGCGTCGAGGATGCACAGACGATGATCGACGAGGTCAACTGGATCAAGGAGAACAACGGCGACGAGCGCGTCCCGAATCTGCGTGCCGAACTGCAGGAGAGCATGACGATGGATGCAGGGGTCTTCCGCACCGAAGCGTCACTCCTGCGCCAAAAAGCGAAGCTCAAAGAGCTGCACGAACGCTACCGCAATATCCGCATCGACGACAAGAGCAACACCTACAACACCGATCTGCAAGAGGCGATCGAACTGGGACACATGATCGATTTTAGTCTCTTTATCGTCGAAGGAGCGCTTGCACGCAAAGAGTCCCGGGGGGCGCACTACCGCGAGGATTATCCCGAGCGCGACGACGCACAATTCCTCAAACACACCTACGCTACGCTGGGCGACGACTATACCCTCAACATCGAATACGGTGACGTTGTCCTGGGCAAATTCGAACCCCAAGAGCGAAAGTACTAAGGAGCGCCGACATGAGTACCACCAAACACGTCACCATCAAAGCGTTTCGCTTCAATGCCGAGACCGACTACCTGCCTGCCTACAAAACCTATGAGATGGAGGTGGGCAAAGATGAGCTGATCCTCGATCTGCTCAACCGCATCAAATGGGAACACGACGGGAGCTTCAGCTACCGACGCAGCTGCCGACACGGTATCTGCGGCGCCTGCGGAATCAAAGTCAACGGCAAGCCGGTGCTTTCGTGCAAACAGAACGCACAAGAGCTCGTCGAACTCTTCGGCGATGAGCTGGTCTTCGAGCCGCAGAGCACAAAACGTGCGGTCAAAGATATGATCATCGACAAAAGCGACTTCTGGGAGAAGCACAACGCCGTCAAACCCTACGTCGTCGCCGATGTCGATCCTCATCCATCCGAAGAGACCCGCATGCCCCAAACCAAGGTCGAACAGTTCCTCGATGCCGACTACTGTATCCAGTGCGGCGGATGCCACTACGCCTGTCCGGTACTTGAGGTCAACGAAGACTATCTCGGGCCTGCTGCCCTGACAGCCGCCTACCGCTTCACGGTCGATCCACGCGACGAAGCGGGTCACGAACGGCTGGAGATGACCGCACAGCTGGGCCAGGGTGTCTGGGATTGTGTCAAGTGCAACGAGTGCGTCGAGGCGTGCCCCAAAGAGGTCAATCCGTTTGAGAAGATTACCAAACTGCACAACCTGCAGTTTAGCGAAGGCGTCGCCCAGCGCAACGTCGCGACCAAACACGCCGAAGGGTTCGTCCGTTCGATCAAAAAGTACGGATACCTCGATGAGCAGGATATCGTCCTCTACTCCGAAGGACTGGGCGTGGTCAAGCACATCAGCGAAGCGATCAAGATGGTCAAAGCCGGCAAGGTCCATCCGTTTGATATCATGAAGAAAAAGATGCCGCGCAGCGAAAAACTCGATGAGATCCAAGCGATCATCGACAAAGTACAAACAAGCAAACTGGACTAAGGAGCGCACCCATGAGTACATTAAAATACGCCCTCTACACTGGATGTACGGCCAAAGAATCCACCCCGGAGCTCCTCTCTTCGACCCTGGCAGTTGCCCGCAAACTCGACATCGAACTGGTCGATCTGGTCGAAGCCAGCTGCTGCGGTGCAAGCCATCTGCAGGATTTTGACGAACTGCTCTCGCTCACACTCAATGCCCGCAACATCTGCTACGCCGAACAGCGCGGCCTGGATGTGGTCACCATCTGCAACACCTGCCAGCTCAACCTCGTCACCACCAAGGAGCGGCTCGATAACGATCCAGAGATGAAAGCCAAAGTCAACGAAGCCCTGGCTGAGTTTGGCCTCGAGTACAAAGGCACCTCTCAGGTGCGCCATTTTCTCTACGCCCTGATCGATGATTATGGGCTGGATAAGATCCGTGCCAAGGTCACCAATCCGCTCAAACAGCACAACATCGCCCCCTTTTACGGCTGTCACAACATCCGCCCCAGTCACCTGCACCACAAGCACAACATGCCTCAGCCCGACTGGGAGGCCAGCGAAGGCGGTGGGGAGGTGTCGTACGAATCGCAGGAGTTCCTCGGCAAGTACAACCGTCACGAGAACCCCTACGCCCCCACCTCACTGGATGATCTGATCAAGGCACTCGAAGGCAACAGTGTCGATTACGAATCCAAAAACAAATGCTGCGGCTTCCACGTCGATCTGCAAGCACCCGAGACCAGCAACGCCCTCAGCGGTACCGCTCTGCTCGATGCGATCGACAACAACGCCGACATGATGGTCACCCCCTGCCCGCTCTGCCAGCTCAACATGGATCTCAAGCAAGACAGCGCCGGCAAGCAGCTCGGACGCGAGATCGAACTGCCGGTACTGCACATGCCACAGATGGTCGCACTGGCACTGGGGTGCACCCCCGAAGAGATTGGCCTCGAGCGCAACGTCACCAAAGCAACACATCTGCTCTAAGTTTTGCGCCACACCCCGAAATTTCCTCCACAGGGGATTTCGGGTGATACCATTTTTCACACTTTTTTGCCACTATACAAATTATCCATAATATCGATTGTTGTTTTGTAAACGTAAACGACCCTTTTCGAATATTCTTTCGTGTTTTACTTCGGTTTGCCCTCTGTTTGCTTTTTGTTATCTCTTTGTGTGTATAATAGCAAGGTAATCCAAACTCAATTAACTGCAAGGAGATATTATTATGGATGCTATTAAAATTCTTGGGAGCCTTCTGGCCAGCGGCGCACTGACCAAGGGAGACAGCGGCGGAAACATTCTTGGTTCTTTGGTCGGTGCAGCCCTGGGCGGCTCCTCCTCAACTCAAACGCAAGGTGGCGGCATGCTGGGCGATCTGCTCGGCAGTGTACTGGGCGGCAACAACGCCTCTCAAAGCAGCAGCGGTGGCGGACTGGGCAGTCTGCTCGGCAGTGTACTGGGTGGTGGCAGCAGCCAGCAAAGTGGTGGTGGCGGACTGGGCGACCTGCTCGGCAGTGTACTGGGCGGCAGCAGCCGCAACACCTCACAAAGCAGTGGTGGTGGACTGGGCGACCTGCTTGGCAGTGTACTGGGTGGAGGTGGAAACAGCGGCGCAGCACAAGGTGGCGCACTGGAGGATCTGATCCAGAGCAGCGGACTGGGCGGACTGCTTGGTGGCGCACTGGTCAAGCACGCCCAAACCATCGATCCCGATGCCCCTACTCCGATGCCCGACGACAACAGCATGTTGCCGGCCGATCTGGATCCACAGCAGGCCAATGAGCAGGCGATGGTGCTCATCCGCGCCATGCTCAATGCTGCCAAAGCTGACGGCGAATTTGACGAAGCTGAACAGGAGGCGATCCTCTCCAAACTCGGTGATGCGACCGAGGAGGAGATCGAATTTATCCGCAACGAACTGTCCAAACCCCTCGATATCGACCGTTTTGCCAATGAAGTCCCCCGCGGCATGGAGCGACAGATCTACACCCTCTCCCTCTCGGCTATCGATCTGGACAAACAGAGCGAAGCCGACTACCTCGGACAACTCGCCCAGGCACTGCGCATCGACCCTCAGGAGGCCAATGCCATCCACGAACAACTCGGAGCCCCAACGATCTTCGCTTAAAAGCTTTATCCCCCGCCAACACGGAGATGTTGGCGGACGGGACTCACCCAGCCCCCTTCCCCACACACTCTCCAACCCAAATCTCGAAATAGAATTCTTCAGATCTGCGCGTCGTGCATTTCTATTTCGGGATTTGGGTCTAGCTTTTCCTTTCCGATTTCTACGCTTAAGAGATCGTCCTCAGGGTATCTTTATAGCAGACCCAGTTCGCCAAGAAGCGATTCGAGTGCGGGGGAAATGGCAGCGAGCTTTTCATAGAGCAGCCCAAAAGCCTGATCTTCGGCATACCACTCTTCGATGTGGCGAAGGGAGTTGCTCTTCTCCTCTTCGCTCAACGGTGCCTTTTCGATATGGGCACGCAGCGTCTCACGGACAGCTTGTTTGGTCTCTTCTGCCATGATACAACTCCTTATGTCGTAGACGGGGTGTTTTCGGTGGTGATTTGGCCTCAGGCGCCACCCGGTCGATCTGTGGCTGGTGCCTCTCTGGCGTCACGGGTGGTTGCTGGGCTCTTAAGGGCATCTCTAAACTGTTTGCTTCCCCGGAGAGGAAGGTCTATCCCCGGAGAATCACTGACTGCTGGCCACTTCGCCTTTGTCGACGCGTTTGGAGAATTCGGTCTCGAGCCCTTTGGCAAGGAGTTTGGCCTGGCCGATCCAGTCGTCTCGCAGTGCGCGACCGGGGAAGGCAACCTTGTGATCGATCCAGGCAGCCTCTTTTTCGGTCCAGGCTGCGATCTGATCGAAGTGATAGACTCCAATGCTGTTGAGGAGCGACTCAATCTTGACACCGATACCTTTGATGCGCTTGAGATTGTCCCCCTTGCCACCGCGCGGAGCATCGAGAAGGGTCTCGGGCTTGTCCTCGTCGGTGGGTGTGTATTCTGCTGCACCTGCGTCAGCATCCTTTGACGGCTCTTTGGCATCACCGGTATCTTTTGTCTCAACAGCGGCAACGACCTCTTCGGCCGCCTCTTCAACCGTCTCTTCAACCGCCTCTTCAACCGTCTCTTCGGTGGCCTCTTCAGTGGTCTCTTCGGCAGCTGGAGAGGCATCTGCCTCATCGGAAGCTGCATCAGCATGGGTCATCAGCGCAGCTGGTTCGGCCGTCGGCTCCTCCTCGTCGTCATCGCACTCGCCGTCGTCGTCAGTATAGGGATCGGCTGGCGTTGCAGCACGGTAGGTCTCTTTGGGACAGTTGTTTTTGCCCAGAAGGTATCCGATGATCATTCCGATCAACGCGGCCAGAATCAAACACAATACGATTTGAGATGCTACTGTCAACATAATTACTCTCCTAAAATTTTAAATTCGACTCGGCGATTCTTCGCCTTGTTTTCAGCCGTATCGTTGGGAGCGATCGGCGCCGTCTCTCCATAGCCTTTTGAGCGCAAACGATAGGGGTCGATTCCTTGACGAATCAATGCCTTGCGCACATTGTCCACCCGCTTTTGCGAGAGGGTCATGTTGCTTGCATCATCGCCGTCGCTGTCGGTATGTCCACCGATCTCGACCCGTATGGCGGGGTGGGCGATCATGATTTTGCCGATCCGCTCGACCACAGCCAATCCCTCGTCCGTCAGCTGCGCACTGCCGCTGCGGAAGGTGATCTTGGCTTCACGCAAAATCGAACCGACCTCTTCGAGAAAGCCTTGCTTCTCTTCGGCAGTGGGCTGATCGATCGCCTCGACAACGGTGCGATCTTCGTAGGCTACGCCGCCTGCATTGGCTGCGAGCAATCGCAACGTTGCATTTTTGGCGTTGAGCTCTGGGACAGCTCCCTCGATGGCCAATTGACCGTCTCGATAACGAATGCTTCCGCGAATGTACTGCGAAACAAAATGGGGAATCAGTTTTTGCACCAACGCAACAACCCGATCGCCATCCCGTCCCTCTTCGGTCTGCAGCGTTCCAGCATCGTACAGGGCACCCTGGTCCAGGAGCGCCTCTTTGATTGCAGTGATCTGCTCCTGGGAGCCAAACAGACCGTCGAGCTGGAAATGGCTCCCTTTTTTGACCAGATCAAATACAATCGGCGGCTCCGGAGCCGACGGCTCAGGTGCCTTGACCGCCTCAGTCGGAGGCGTCTGGGTCTTCTGAATCTCCCGGGGAGGCACGACCGATACGGCATTGACATAATGAGTCAACCCAAGGTGCTCAGCCAAAAAGGCATCCAGCGCCTGCTTGTCAGCCAGCGAAGGGACCTCGCCGCTGATCTCCAGCGTACCATTGCGGTAGGTGATTTGGCCGCGCGAACACTTCTGCATAAAGCTTGGCAGGATTCCAATCACCCGCTCGACAATCTCTTCGCCTTCAAGGTGCACGTTTTTGAGCAACTTTTTGCCCCGATATTCGATGCCGGGAACCTCGATAGTGTTTTGAAGTTTTTCGATCTGCATCAGCGAGGTGAAGGTCCCCTCCATGCTCATCTGTTGCTGCTCTTTTTCGATCACAAAGGTGATCGGCTCGCGATCGGCATCGATGTCATCCGGAATGCCATCGTTGTCCCGGTCGGCCGGTTTGCTGTTGGCATCCATGGGATCGGTTCCCTCGGCCGTCTCCAGGCCATTGCCAAACCCATCGCCATCGCTGTCGTTGTCGGGATTGGTGTTTTCATTGTCGAGCTCATCCACCACCCCATCGAGATCCATGTCATCCAGCGCCGACTCGAGCGCATCGATGATCCCGTCACCATCTCGATCCGATGTCACTCCCTCTTCGCCGTCACTTTTGCCGTCGGCATCGGTGTCGCTAAAGAGCGGATTGAGCTGGTATTTTTTCTCGACCTCGTCTTTCAGCCCGTCTCCATCGGTATCCCCCGGCTTGACCGGTTTGGCCACCGTCACGATCGTCGAAGGCTGGCTGGCCTTTTCGAGCTTGAGCGCTTCGAGGACTGCTGGAATGCGGCTGTAGGTACACCACGCAATCAACAGCACCAGAAGACACACCCAAAAGCCGATCTTGCTACACACTTTTGGCATAATAACCCTCCTGATAAAAGTCACATATATATTGTATTCAAAAATGACTAAAGACCTTCAACGAATATTAGATTTTTGCTATAATGGCATTAAAAAGGGATTGGAAAAGATGAAAAAAGAGGATCACATCGCTCTCTTTATCGATTGCGACAACATCTCCCACCGTGCCATCGACGGCATCATCAGCGAATTGAGCAAATATGGTGTGGTCAATATCCGCCAGGCTTACGGCAACTGGACCAAAGAAAATCTGAAAAACTGGGAAGAGAAGCTCCTCGAATATGCCATTAAACCGATCCAGCAGTTTGACTACACCAAAAACAAAAATGCCACCGATATCCTCATGACCATCGATGCGATCGATCTGCTGCATACCAAAAAGATCGATGCCTTCGCCTTCGCCACGAGCGACAGCGACTTCACCCCGGTGGTGATGCGCGTCCTGGCCGAGGGGATCACGGTGTTTGGTTTCGGCGAAAAGAAGACCCCCAAGCCATTTATGGCGGCCTGCTCGCAGTTTATCTTCACCGAAAAGCTGATGCCGGCCAAGACCGCTACGGAGACCTCCGGCCACGAAGGAGCGGCTCCGCCGCCGCGCAAAAGCGGTCGCCAGATGCGCAGCGACACCTGGCTGGTCAACCTGCTGCGCGATGCGGTCGATCAGACCATGGACGAATACGGCTGGGCGCAGCTGAGCGACGTGGCCAACTACATCAACAACCGCTCCTCCTTCTCGCCGGTCAATTTTGGCTACAAAAAGCTGAGTAATCTCATCAAAGAGATCGATCTGTTCGATATCCACATCGACGAATCGACACGCCAGATGAGCATCCGCGACAAGCGAATGGCAAACAACTAAAGGGTACAATACCAACCACTTTTACCTTGGAGGATAAGCAATGGGACGCGCATTCGAATACCGCAAAGCAGCCAAACTCAAACGCTGGGGCGCCATGTCACGTATCTTTCCCAAACTGGGCAAGATGATCACCATGGCCGCCAAAGAGGGTGGCAGTCCCGATCCGGAGATGAACGCCAAACTCCGCACAGCCATCGCCAATGCCAAAGCCCAGAATATGCCCAAAGACAACATCGAAGCGGCCATCAAACGGGCTTTCAGCAAAGATGCCGCTGACATCAAAGAGGTGATCTACGATGTCAAGGCCTCCCACGGCGTGCAGCTCATCGTCGAGTGCGCCACCGACAACCCCACCCGCACCGTCGCCAACGTCAAAGCGATCCTGAATCGCAACCACGCCGAGCTGCTCACTACGGGCTCGCTTAACTTCATGTTTACCCGCAAAGCGGTCTTTGTCATTGAGCGCACCGATGATATGGATATCGACGAGCTCGAACTCGATCTGATCGATTACGGTCTGGAGGAGATCGAAGAGGATCTCCAGCCCCAAGAGAGCGGTGAGGACAAGCCTATCCTTCGCATCTACGGTGAGTACACTGCATTTGGCGATCTTAGCAAAGCACTCGAAGAGCGCAACATCGAACCGATCAAAGCGACCCTCGAATACATCGCCAACACCCCAATCGAATTGGCCGAGGAGCACATGGAGGAGATCGAGGGACTCATCGACAAGCTTGAAGAGGATGATGACGTTCAAACGGTCTATACAAACATAGCATAGGAAGAATGGTACTTATTGACTGATTTGTAAACGTTCGCTTCTCTTAACGTCTGTATATTTTATCGCTTTTCCAAAGCCCTGAATTTCTATTTTGCGATTTGGCTTTCAGGAGGCGCGTGCCTTTTGGCAGGCACCGCACAAACCATAGAGGCTCATCTGAGTCTCTTCGAGCACAAACCCATCCTGCTGTGCGGTCGCTTCGAGACGCTGAAGCATCGCCGGATCGAGCGGCGCATCCATCACCGCACCGCATGCGCGGCAGACCAGGTGCATATGAGGATGTTTTCGGATCTCATATTGCGGCTTGTGGCCGCTGATGGGCACCTCGACCAGGACGCCGCGCTCCTGCATTGTGATGATGTTCTTGTAGACCGTCGCCAGCGAAAGCGTCGGATAGGCTTCGCGCACCTCTTCGTAGATGGCATCGACTCCCAGATGGCCGTGATGCTCGATCGCTTCGAGGATCGCGATGCGCTGAAACGTCGCCTTGAGGCCGTGGGTCTGAAGCTGCGCGATCGAAGAGGTGCCCACCGGCTCAGAGTTCCTGGGCATGTTTGGCCAGATATTCGGCTACGCCGTCGGTGCTGGGCTTCATCCCCTCCTCGCCGGGCTGCCAGCCAGCTGGACACACCTCGCCGTGTTCGTTGCTAAAAAGCATCGCATCGACCATCCGCAACATCTCGTCTTCGTTGCGTCCCAGCGGCAGGTCGTTGATCACCGCATGGCGGATGGTGCCATCCTTGTCGATGAGAAACGATCCGCGCAACGCAACCGACTCATCAAGCAGCACATCATAATCACGAGCAATCTGCTTGTTCAGATCGGCCACCAGCGGAAAGTTGATCCGTCCGATTCCTCCTGCCTCGACCGGGGTTTCCCGCCACGCATAGTGGCTGTACTGGCTGTCGATCGAACAGCCGATGACGTTGATTCCGCGTTTTTGAAACGCCTCATAGCGATGCGAAAAGGCAATGATCTCCGAAGGACACACAAAAGTAAAATCGAGCGGATAGAAGAAAAGCACCGCCCCATTTGTACCCAGATTATCATAGAGATTAAAATCCTCCACAATCGATCCATCCGCCAACACCGCCGTAGCGGTAAAATCAGGCGCTTTTTTGGTCACCAGCATTCACATTCCTTTGTTGATAATTTTTTTCTATAGAGAAAGTATAGCATAAAAAATTCGCATTGAAAACCCCGCGCTCACAAAAGAGATCAACCATCTTTTTTAGAGATCAAAAACATCCCCACCGCTCAAAAAACGCATCATCCTCATCGAGGATCCCCTGATCGCGCAGGCGGGCGATCACGTCGGGATCGCAGAGGGTGTCACCGGGCCATTGGCGCTGGTAGCCATCGACGGCGCTCTTGTTGGTGCCATCGACGACGATAAAAGGCTCCAGGTGCAGGTCGCGTTGCGCATCGATGTTGTTGACCACCCTCCAGATGAGCAGGTAGGGATTTGTCAGGTCGTTGCCGCTGTCGACAAGTACGAGCAGCTTGATGTGCGCTGCGAGCGCTTCGATCCCCTCAAGCATGCGCCAGATGGAATCGTGCTTCTCGATCGCAGCGACACAGACGGGGGTTTGGGTCCAAGGAAGGTACTGGTGTACGGCGGTGATGGCAGGGGTGATCTGCTGAAGTTTGGCGAGCAGCTGCGCATCGCTGAGCGGTTCACGCACCCCTTTGGCGCACGGTTCGCCCGTCGCATCGATGCCGAGCTTGCCACCGACGAAGGGCGCAGGTGCGCTGTGGTCGAGGTGGTCGACGACGCCATGCGAGATCAAAATCTTATCCGGATGCAAACGATCGAGAACATAAACACTGAGTGCCTCATAGTCGGTTAAATCGGGTGCATCGCTACCGGTAAAGATCGCATGCTTGACAAAACTCATCTGTCCCACCCCCCAAAAAGCGTGCATGAACTGCTGCGCATGTCCTGGGTAGTGGGTCGCCATTTTGGCCAGGATGAGATTGTGGAAGACACCGTTTTCGGGCATATGGTAGTCGATCAGATCGGGCGCCATGGGTTTAAGCATCGGCAAGAAGATCCGCTCGGTCGCCCACCCCATGTACTTATCCTCCAGCGGCGGTTTGCCCACCACGGTCGCTTGAAAGACCGGCTCTTTTTTCATCGTGATCGTCTCGACCTCCATCACCGGAAAGGGCTCGGGCAGCGTATAATAACCGGTATGATCACCAAAAGGGCCCTCGATCTCGGTCATTTTGGGATCGACAAATCCCTCAATGACGACATCCACGTCGCGCGGTATGTAGATCTCGTTGGTGATCGAGCGCACCAGCTGTGCGTTGCGGTTGCGGATAAACCCATACAGCAGCATCTCAAACATCCCATGCGGCATGGGTGCCTGGCCACTCCAGATGTAGAGCGGATCGCCTCCGATGGCGATGCTGACGGGCATCTTGACCCCTGCGTCGCGATATTGGTCGAAAAAGTGGCTGGCATCTTTATGGATCTGCCAGTGCATGCCGAGGCGGTTTTTGCCATACTGCTGCAGACGGTACATCCCCAGATTGTGCATCGTACCATCGAGGCTGCGGGTATAGACCTGCCCCATCGTGATAAACCGCCCGCCATCCTCGGGCCACGTCTTTAAAATCGGCAGCCGATCGAGATCGACCTCCGCTTTGGGGATGATCACCTCCTGGCACTCGCCGCGAAAGTTCAGCCGCTTGGGAAAGACGTTTTTGAGCGCGATCATACGCGGAAGCATCGCCAGTTTTTCTTTGAGCGTTTTGGGGGGTTTGAGCTTGAGCAGTGCATCGATCTTTTGCGCGATCGCATCGGGGTGAGCGCCGAGGATCTTTTCGGTCAGCGCTTTGTTGGCGAAGATATTCATCAGCACCGGTATGTCGTATTCGATCCCCTGTGCGCGCCAAACCGGATGCGTAAAGAGCAGCGGACGCGAAGCCGCACCTTTCTTGACCTCTGCATAGGCCACATGCGGGATCTCCAGCTCCACATCCAGCGGTGCATCGATGACCACAAGATCACCCTCCTCTTTGAGCCATGCTACAACATCTTTTATCACGATTATCCCCTGCCTTTTTTGACTCGACCACACCAGTCCAGAAATAGAATGCTTAAAGGGCACCTCTAAAACCAACCCGCAGGTACGGTGATGATTGGACGCAAAACCCCTGGATGCGGTGACAGTATACAGTCTGAAGTGAACTTCTCTTTTTGGATGTGGGGATTATAGCAAAAAGTGGGTGTGATCCATTTTTAGAGATGCACTCAAACAGTCGCTTAATCTCCCCACGCTCATTTTGCGCAAGCTTGGGAAACGAAAAAAGTTCCATTTCTGTAATAATCGAAACAGCATACTCGCCGCCTGGCAAAACAGCTCCCCGATTCAATGCGTTGATGATCGCATTGGTATCCAGCAAAATCCTACCATTCATCGCGCATTTTTCTCTGATAGGTCATGCCGTCGGTTTGCTTGAAGCTTTGGATGGAAAACGATGATAGGTCAATGCCCTTGGGCGCGTTGCGTTGCGGCATTTCTTTTGTCCGCTCGATGATTTTGACACCAGCATCTTTAAGCTCATTGACAAACCCAAGTATGCGTGCAAATGCCTGTTCATTACTGGTTTCAATCGTCATTTGCACGGTATCAATCCTTGTAATTTTTTCACTATTATAACCGAAAAATATTGTGTACGCAACCACCAACATCACCCCCGCAAGAAGTGTGGCTTCAGTTTCATCTGATGCCAAGAAGTGATGGAAAACCATATCGCCCTGCTCTTCTTTATGGCGTTTAGGTATTCATTTTACCATCATAAGAGTGTGCGATTTTGCGGTGTGTTTTTGTTTCCTGAATTCCGTT
>CAZWMZ010000125.1:0-5874 GCA_964634965.1 uncultured Nitratifractor sp.
ACCTACTTTATGCCGGTTGCGATCGTTCCGTGTGAGATCGTGCGCGATGCGGATGGTTTGGCACTGAGCAGCCGCAACGCCTACCTGAGCAGCGAAGAGAAACAGCGTGCCCTCTGTCTCTCGCGCGCCCTCAAAAAAGGAAGCGATCTGATCGCCGCAGGTGAACGCGATGCCCGCACGGTCGAAGCGGCGATGCGAACGGTACTCGAAGCAGACGCTGATCGGGTCGAGTATGCCGTCGTTGTCAGCCGGTCGTTTGCACCGATCGATCGCATCGAGATCGGCGGGACGATCCTGCTCGTGGCTGCCTGGGTGGGAACGCCACGCCTGATCGACAATCTCTGGGTCTGATGCGGAGGGTGACGATGTGGCAAGCAGCGCTTGGAGGTGGCATCGCCGCCGCTATCGGCCTGCGCTATCCTGCCGCACTCCCCTGGCTGGCAGGCGCATCGATCCTGACGCTGATCGGGTGCGGTTGGTACCGAATCGGCTACCGCAATACCTCCAGGCATCTGCTCGCATCGCTGCGCAAAAACGAAGCCAAAAAGGCGCGCCAACGCCATCGCAACCTGCAAAAACAGATCGACTACATCGCACGCCATTGGGGATGGACCCAGGAGCAGCAGACGGTCGTCGAGCGTTTTATGGCTGCACGGGCTTATGACAGTATCTATGATCGCTTGAGCGCTTCACTGTTGCCGCAGATGATCCAGATGATCGATCAGTGCAACGATCGCGAACGCCGTGGATGCAAACGCCAGGTGGGTCGTCGGCTGCGTGAACTGGTTCGCCTGTTGCGCGACGAGACCCGCACCCGGCACGACCGTTCACGTGAAGATTTCGAAACCACACTGGAGGTATACGATCGGCTGCTGTGAACCGATCGCTTTTTCCAGATACCAAACAAAACTGTCAGCCGAGAAATTGAATCTGGTATTTGGGGTTACACTGCGATCAAAAGCTGCTTTTATGATAGGCCCCACATCCTCTTCTTTTCCTTACGCACAAACTGCTGTCAAAGGCACGGAGGTTACATGGTACAACAACCGGTTTTTCGGCTGTACGCGAAACGAATTTCACATTTATATGCCATTGCATCGGCAGTTCTACCCAAATACAAGAGCGTTATTTTTCTGCATGGATGCTTCTGGCACCGACATCCGGGATGTCCATATGCATACACCCCCAAATCCAGAACGGCATTTTGGGAAGAGAAATTTTCCAGGACAATTGCACATGATACCAAGGTTCAAGGGGAGCTGAAAGCACAGGGGTGGCGCGTGCTTGTAGTGTGGGAGTGTGAGCTGAAAGAGCGCAAGCGTCTGGTTGATAAGCTGAGAGATTTTTTGGCAGGCTTTTGACGTGAGGTGTCCGGGCAGGTGGTCTTTTTAGATGGCGACGAATGTTTCGCGTTGGCCGTCAAACTCGCCGTAGAGATCCTGTGCGCCATAGTCAATCGGTTGATGGGTCTTGATCAATGTGACCGAGTGGGGCGAGAGTGTGACAGGAGGAACGATGCCGCTGTACGAACCGATCGTCAACGCATGGGCAGAGGTATTGAGGACCCAGAAATCCGTATGGTCCGGATCCTCGACTTGATCTTCGCGGACGCCATGCTTCTGCGAGCTGGCAAACCCCTCGAGAATGAATGCGTCATGGTACCAGGAATCGGGTACGGCTTCGGGGAGCAACGCGCCCTGGGCGTTGCGCGAAAGATATGCGACGATCTCCAGCCCGTCTCGGGTGGCGGCATTGATGCGGGCATAGAGCTGTGATTTCTCTGTGAGGTTGGCCGTATCGGGAAAGCGATGGTATGCATCGATGTGCCCATCGAGAATGGTGCGTTCAAGTCGATCAAACTGCTCATATTCGTAGGCAATTTTTTTGGAAGTGACGTAGCGTTGCAGAGCTGAGTTGATCTCCTGACTCTTGCGGCTGACGTGGTGATTGAGGAGCGGATCGAGATAGCGCCGATTGAGATCGCTCCAGAAAAAGAGTATGCGGTTGAGTCCCCGCCCCAGGGCATTGAGCGCCCGTACGATGATGTTATTGGGCCCCAGGGTACGCTCCAGCCAGGTAAAGACCCAGCTGAGCGCAAACACCTCCAGAATCGGCGTGATCCATGAATCGAGCAAAAAGCCAACAAATTTGGAGGCGATGAGCAACAGGGTTTTTGAGAGGCTGATCACCAGGACTTTGACCTCAGTAAAGAGAAGGATCTTGTCGAGATAGCCTGCCCAATAGAGCAGAGAGATCGAGCCGATCCCGATCAATGTCGGAAGGAAAAAGCCGCTCAGTTTTTTGCGCAGATCCAGACGCCGATAGAAATGAGCAAACTCCTTTGTGCCGGAGCGAATGTGGTCGGTGACGTTGCGCTTGAGCCATCGCGCAAAGACGTTGTCGAGAAACCAGCGCTTGATAAGCAGATAGATCCCCTGCAGGAGCGTCAATCCTTTGAAAAAGGTCAGAATCTTCAGTTTGCTTGCTGCCCAAAAAGCAAGCAGGGCGTGCTTGAACATCAGCGCAACAATCACCATGTAGCCGCTGAGCCACTCCCACGCGGAGGGGTAGACATAGTGTACTGCTGCCGCAATGACCACGGGAACAAACACCGCCAAAGCCGCCACATATCGTCGCCGCAAATGTATCCTTTGGTTATGTGTTACGATCGTCCATTGCGACCTGCGGAAGATGAGAGCATTCTCAAGCGGTACGTGCGACGCAAAATAAAAATAATAGTATTGTTCTCAGCACGCATTTGTTCCTCTTGCTGTCTGCCTGCTTAGTCTTCGTCCGTGGCATCGGTCGTGTAGACGCCGGTCATCTTTTTCCAGACGATGGAGGCATTCATCCCGACAAAAATGATCAACCCCAGGCCAATGCTGGCGATCCATCCGAGCGTATCCCAGCTGGAGGTATCGAGCCAGCCTGCCTGCGCCATGCCGTAAACGAAGGCTGCAATGATTGCTGCGACAATGATGGCACCGTAGATTTTGATGCTCTGCAGGACCGCCTTGAGCGCCATGATCCAAAATGCGATCATGACCAGGATAAAAAAGGGCTTGAAGCCCGCCAGGGGATCGTGGCTGCTGATGTAGCTGATGAAGTTGTTGGGGGTGGGGTTCCAGGTACCGATTGCCAGTGCCATGGAGATAATGAGGGTCACCCACCAGCGCAGATGACTCTCGATCTTGCCACTTTTGGTGCGGTTGGTTTGGGTAAAAAGGGCCATCGCTCTCTTCTCCTCGGTCAATTTTTGCGCCATTATAGTCAAAAAGCGGCGCAAATGCAACAAGCTATGCTATAATAGACGCGATATATTCCACTAAAAAGGTTGGAACCATGCAACAAAACGGACTGGAATCGAGTGGTAGTTGTGCCGGAATTTTTGTGGCGATCTTTGTGCTGCCTTTTGCATTTGTCGTCGCGCTGGCTGCCGGGTATCTGGGGTACATCCCGCTCAAAGTGGAGGTGCATACGTTGGTGACCATTGCGCTGATCTTCGTGATCTTCCTCTTTTTTATACGCCACAATGCTGCCTATGCTGCCTGCAAAATACGCCACAACGTCATGACGATGGAGTCGCTCCTGCAAGAGGGGCTCAAGACCAACGCACTGACCATCATGAGTGAAACCAAATCGACTCTGACGGTGCGTGATTTTGCTGAAGAGTATTTCAAAGACGTTCGCGATGACAACTATGCCCGGGTCGCGTCGAGCATCTTTCCTATGCTGGGGATCCTCGGAACGTTTGTGGCGATCGCCATGAGCATGCCTGATTTTACCGTCAGCAGCGGCGACAAGCTTGATCACGAGATCTCGATCCTGCTCTCGGGGATCGGCACGGCGTTTTATGCCTCAATCTACGGAATCTTTCTCTCCCTTTTGTGGATATTTTTTGAACGCAGAGGTCTGGCCCAGATCGAACGCATCACCCAGAAGCTTGAGCGCACTTATGGCGACAAGATTTGGAAAAAAAGCGAACTGGTCAAGCATCAGCACGTCCAAACCGAGATCAGAGACCAAAAGATCATCCAGACACTTCGCGAGACATTCAGCCTCGATTTTATACGCGAACTCAACGAGCAGTACATGAAGAACTACAAAACCATTCTTGATGAGACGACGCACAGTTTCGAGCTCTTGACGCGCCACATGAGCGATGTCTCACAAGATCTGCGCCAGACGCTGATGAGCCTCGATACGCGCGAAGAGAGCGTCAATGCTGTGGCTGCCATACGCGACAATATCGATCGGTTCAATCGCACCGCCGGCACGCTGGGTCGCCAGCTGGAGACGTTTGATCGCACTGTTGGCAATACCTTTGAGGCGTTTGACCGCGAACTGGCCGATGCGGTTTATCGACTCGGAGAGATGACCGAAGCGATCGCCCGACACAACCGTGCGGCCGAACAAGCGATCGCCCATGCGCAGGAAGCGCCACAAAAGGATTGAGATGTTTCGACGCAAACACGACACATCCGAGCAGAGCAATTTTTGGATTTCGTACGCCGATTTGATGGCGGGGTTGCTGTTTGTGTTTATCCTGCTGATTGGTGCGATCGTCTCCAAATCGATCCTGATGCGTCACGATCTCCATACCAAAGAGGCTCGACTCATGCAGACCGAAACGACCCTTGAGGAGAAGCGCAAGAGCCTCGAGGCGGCCCAGAAGCGTTTGGCACGAATGACGCAGGAGCTCTCCCAGCGCGAATCGCTCCTCAAGCAGTCCAATCAGACGCTGTTGAAGAAAAACTTCGCCATCAAATCGCAAAAAGAGACAATCCAGGAGCAGGCAGAGAAGATTCGCCTTCAGGCCGAAGAGGTCGCCAAACTTCATCGCCTCTTGCGCGATCTCGAAACCGAGGTTGCACGCCAAAAGCAACAAACACATCAAGCCCGGAAACAGGCAGCCGACCTCAATCGATCGATCATTCTGGCGCGCGATACACTCCGGCTCAAGGAGCAGGAGCTCGAACGCCTCAACCAGCTGCTGCTGGCCCGCAACACCAAGATCGATACGCTCAACGACAAAATTGTCCTCCTCCAGAACCTTACCGAGGAGTCCAACACCACCCTGCAGGAAAAAGAGAAGAAACTGCAGGAGTACTCCGGAAGAGTCCTGGTCCTCTCCAATCAGCTGACGCAGCGCGAGCATGAACTCAAGCTGCGTGACCAAAAGCTGGCCGACCTGCTCAGTGCGCTGGATGACAAAAAGACACGCTATGACGATCTGCTTGCACGCCTGAAGCAGCAAAAAGCCCGCATTCGCTCCCTGACCGGCATCCAACTCAAAGTGATCGCTGCGCTCAAAGAGACTCTGGGCCACAAGATCGACATTGACCGCGATACCGGTGCACTGCGGCTGGCATCGAACGTACTGTTTGACAAAGGCAAAAGCCGCCTCAAAGAGGAGTCCAAAGCCGAACTGGCCAAAGCGTTCAACGACTACATCGGTGCCTTGGTGACCAACGAAGCGATCCGCCCGCATCTCGATCGCATCGTCATCGAAGGCCACACCGACAGCGATGGATCGTACCTGTACAACCTCGAACTCTCTCAAAAGCGGGCGCTGGCCGTGATGCAGTATCTGCTGACACTCCCCATCGCCCAAAAGTACCATCTCAAACAGTATCTTGTCGCCAGCGGACGTGCGTATCTCGATCCGATTATGCGCAACGGCCATGAGGACAAGGAGGCCTCTCGGCGGATCGAGATCAAGTTTCAGCTGAAAAACCGCGACGCCATGCACGAGATCGAAAGGATCCTCGATGCTCCATAGCGCGTTTGAGCCCAAAGCCCTGCATGCAGCAGCCCGCATGCTTCGCAAACGTCGGCGCATCATCGAAGAGATCCTTCGTCAGGATGCCGACA
>CAZWMZ010000126.1:0-1996 GCA_964634965.1 uncultured Nitratifractor sp.
ATCGAAGAGCCGGAGATGATCCCCATCATGCCCGATGCGGCGACCGAGGCTTTGGCTGGCCCGCCGTCGTATTTGCCCAGCAGTGCGTAGGCGAGATTGATAAAATACGCCCCGGCTCCTGCACGCTCCAGCAACGCGCCAAAAAGCACAAACAAAAAGACATAGCTTGCCGAGACCCCAAGCGGGACACCGAAAATCCCTTCGGTGGTGAGAAACATCTGCCCCATGATCTTGTGGATGCTCGCGCCCTTGTGGGCGATCAGGTCGGGCATGTAGGGGCCGAGATAGTCGTAGGCCATAAAGAGCACGGCAATGACAGGCAGCGCCAGTCCGAGCACCCGTCTGGCTGCCTTTATCAACAAGATAATCCCTGCAATACCGGCAATAATGTCGAGTTGAGACCAGTCACCCGAACGGGCATTGAGCGCATCGTAGTTGAGAAAGATATAGAGTGCTGTCAGAGCCGCAGCCGGCGCGATAAAGAAGTTCCAGAAGGGAATGGTGCGCATGGTGCGCTGGTTTTTAAACATCGGATACATGAAAAAGGCCAGTATCAGTGCAAATGCCAGGTGGATCGAACGGACGAAGACGCTGTTGACCGGGACGATTACGACGTAGATCTGAAACGCCGCCCATGCAAATGCAATGACGGAGATGAGCCAATCCTCCCAACTGCCCGGCTTGAGTACCCGTTGGCCTTCGAGCTTTTCGACCAGCTCTTCGTCCTGGTGCAGATCCGCTTCGGATACCTGTGTTTTGACCTCTTCTTTTGCCATAGTAACCTCCTTTTGCATGGTTCTGATCTCTTCAGTTTGATGACCCGATACTGAAGAGACGACAAACATGCAGTGTCGCCGCGAAGGGCGACACGCGGAGATTACTTGAGGATGCCGGCCTCTTTGAAGGCTTTAACAGCACCGGGATGCTGCTCGATCGAGAGACCATCGAGAAGCGACGCTTTGGTGATGGTTTTGTAAGCAGGATGGAGCTTTTTGAACGCATCAAAATTGTCCAGGATCGTCTTGGTCAGTTCATAGACGACCTTGTCGTCGATCTTGGTGCTGGTGGTCAATACCGCTTTGACACCGATGCTGGGTGTATCGTGCTCGACGCCTTTGTAGAAGGTGCCACTGATGATCCCTTTGGCGTAGTAGGGGTATTTGGCAACCAGATCGTCGATCGGCTTGCCCTCGATGGGAACCAGATCGATATCAACCGAGTTGGCGGCATCTTTGATGTTGGCAGTGGGATGACCGAAGACGCCGAAGTAGCCGTCGATTTTGTGATCCTTGAGCATCGTGGGTCCTTCGGTCGATTTGAGCTCGTTGGCCAGTGCGAGATCCTCTTTTTTGATGCCGAAAGCATTCATGACGATTTCGGTCGTCATGCGGGTACCCGATCCGGGGATGTCGATGTTGATCTTTTTGCCTTTGATGTCGGTGATCGTCTTGATGCCGGCATCTTTGCGGACGACAAATGCGAGCAGCTCGGGATAGATTGCCATGACGCTGCGGAGCTCTTTGATTGCTTTGTCTTTGAACTTGCCTTCGCCGTTAAAGGCCTGATAGACTGTATCAGACTGTGCAATACCGAAGTCCAGTTCGCCGGCTTTGATGGTGTTGACGTTGTAAACCGATCCGCCGGTTGATTCGACCGAACAGCGGATTCCGGTCTCTTTTTTGCGCTTGTTCATCATGCGACAGATCGCCCCGCCGGTGGGATAGTAGGTGCCGGTGACGCCACCGGTACCGATGGTGATAAACTGAGCTGCAAACGCAGAGCCGCTGAGCAGCACCGAAGCCGCAACGATCGATTTGAGGGTTGTTTTGGACATGATCTCTCCTTGTGAGTATGTGTCAGGTGTGTGTCTGCTGTCGTAAACTTGAATGAAAATTACAACAGGCAACATCAAATCATACCTTACCCAACCTTCAGAAATCCTATAAAACGGAGAGAGTGGTAGCGATAAAATGGAAAGTCAAGAGGCCTCACGCGC
>CAZWMZ010000127.1:0-7125 GCA_964634965.1 uncultured Nitratifractor sp.
ACATAGATCCCAAAAAGAGTAAAGTCAGGGAAGACAGGAACCGCTGAAAGAGCAATAAACGCCGTAGCTGCTGTAATGACGGGCGCCAGCATAAAGATCAGCCGATTGGCCTCCTGAGGAATGAAGTCCTCCTTGGTAAACAGTTTGATTCCGTCAGCGATAAGCTGAAGCAGCCCGTAGGGCCCTACATGCATGGGGCCCAGTCGTCGCTGCATAAACGCCAACACCTTTCGTTCGATGTAGGTTCCAAAGCCAGCAATAGCGGAGATGATTGCCAAAATAATCACCGCTTTGATGATGATGCCCAAATATGTCGCTTCCATCGGTTATACCTTTCGTAGAGTTACTGTCGCGTAGCGATTGGCACCGAAGAGTCGGTGGACATCCGCTTCGCTTTTGAAATCAGGGATTTCAACGATCGACCCGCTCATACGCTCGTCGGCGACCACGGCCAGTTCGAGACGTGTACCTCCGTCAAACACCACTTCAATGCGCTCACCCAGCTCCTCAGCTCGTGCAGGTGAAGCATACAACGCAAATGTCTCAAAGATCTGATGTGCTTTGTCGGTAAAATCGTTGAATTGGCGCTGCGGATTGGCACGATAGGCGATCGTTCCCTCCAGTACCGCTTTGTCATCAAATGGCTCAACCTCCGCATCGACCACCTCTACCTGCCTCTCCGCCAGTGGGTAGCCTCGATGTTCGGCGCCATCGTTGGTGTAGTGGTTGGGCAGGTCATCAAACGCCACCGTCGCAAAGCCACGCGCATCGGGCAGCTCTTTTGTCCAGTCGATCGTAAGGCCTTTGCCCAGATCGAGCGCATTCATCAGATCGTTTAGCTCATATCCGTCGTATGGCAGCGCAGCATGAGTAGGAACAACCCGTTTGTTCATATTGGTCATGGTGCCCTCTTGCTGATTGAAAGCCGGCATATCGAGATCGCCCGTGCCCAGCGCACTGAGAACAAAGTCGCCCGGGGCATTGTAGCCGACAGTATAGCCGTCAGGCTCTGGATCGAGATCGCAGATCAACGCCACGCCCAACGCGTTGGATTTGGGCGGGATCATTGCCACTTTAATCACACAGGTGCGCTCAATCAGCGCAACGAGATGCGCCAGATTTTCTGCACGAGGATGAAAATAGAGATCCTCACCGATCATGAGTGCAAATGTCTCTTTTTTGGCCATCATCTTCTCAAACATCTCTCCGAAGTTTTCCGCATCACCGCCCAGCAGGTCTATCAGGCCATTGTAGTCGTATTCGACCTCTTTCTCGACCGTTATGGGTACCTTTTTGGTGACCGTTTTCTCCTCGCCGGTCTCGGGATCCTTGACCGTTTCAGTCTGCTCTTCCATTACCTTTTCAGTGACCGTTTTGGTACGTGTTTCGTGGAACGTATCGAGATAATTGCGTACCGATTCGGGCAGCGCATCACGCTCTGAAAAGAGATCAAGAACCAGATAGAGTGCTGCCTCTTCCTGACCCGGTTTGTGTTCAAAGGTCGCAACATTTTTCCCAAAGGTCGGTACCAGCATATCGCCAACGGGATGGAAATAGAGTCCGGCGCCTTTGTTGAGTTTTTGGACGTTGTTAAATGCGTAACGTGCGTTGGGGTTGTCGCTGCGCAATTTGGCACCCACACTGATAACAAAATCGCTCTGTTTCATGATCGTAAAGAAATCGTCCGGATAGAGCGAGCGACCGCTTGCATCCTGGTAGTATGTCAAGAAGCGGGCAAATGGATAGACCTCCGGGTTGTAGAGCTTGATACCGCGCTCAGTTTTGAGCGTCTGGAGCATCAGCGCCTCTTCGTTGGTGATCGTCGAGGCAAATCGAATCGTCTCGGCCTTTTTAAGTGCGTCAATCGCACGCGAGAAGGCGGCAGGATCACGTGAAGCGTTTCGGTTTTCGTAATCATACCCAAACCGTCCTGCTCCGCACAACGACTGGTAATTCCATTCATTTTTAACCCGATAGATCTTCTCTTCAGGGTTGTCGATCGAGGTGTGTTTTGTCTCATAATAGAGATGACAGCCGCTCGAGCAGTGGGCACACGTTGCCGGAATCTGCTTGAGCTCCCAGGCATTGGACTGGTACACGAAATCACGCTCGCTCAGCGCACCCACCGGACAGACTGCCGTGCATTCGCCACAGTCAGAACAGTTGGTGTATTCCGTGCCGTTACTTGGAACGATAACGGACTTTTGGAGCTTGTTCCACATGCTGTAAGCATCTTTAGGCATGCTCTCTTTGTATCCCTTGTCGAGTGGATCACCTCCCCGAGGACCGGTCTTGAGTGCAGCATCGCCAATCATATCCTTGCACACTGTCACGCACCGTTCGCATACGATACACAATCCTGCATCATAGTGCAAAACACTGCTCCAGTTGGCAGTCCCGCGTTTGGTGTCGGGAATCGCATACGATTGCGAATCGACCTCCAGCTCCAGTGTATAGTTTTGGAGTTCGCATTCGCCACTCTGGTCACACACACCGCACTGCAAAGGGTGGTTGACATCGTACACCTCCATGATCGCGCGCCGCTCTTCGAGGATCTCCTCATTGTGAGTGACAATGTTCATGCCGTCTTTGGCTTTGGCGTTACACGAATAGACCCGTTTGCCGTCGGCCTCGACCAGACAGATACGGCAGGCAAGGGTGGGCGAACATCGTGTCAGGTAGCAGATAGCGGGTATAAAGATGTCATGAGCGCGTGCAACATTGAGGATATACTCTCCTTCGCGTGCTTTGCACTCTTTGCCGTCGATGGTGATCGTGATCTCATTGTTCATCGTCGATCCCTGTGATTTCAAATTTCAGGTGTGAAAATCTATAAGAGGATAGCGCAAAGGCACTTAATCCCTTGTCCCACACCGGATGGATGGCTACGGTTCCCTTGAGGGTCGTATCGATCCGAAACACTCGCTCGCAGGTTTCCCCATCAAGCTCGAAACGGATCGGGGTACCGTCTTGGAGTTTGGCCGCCTGGGCAAACTGTTCTGAACCGATCAGATAAGCTTCGGTTCCAAACGCACCTGCTTTGGCCGTAAAGGGGCTAAAGTGGTTATGCTCGTTGCACCGATAGAGCAGCACACCGTCATACGTGGGCAGCTCTTCAGGTTCACTCCACTCCAAAGCGGTCTTAAAGGTGCCCTCTTCGAGCAGATAGCCGCGATGTTCGTTGCCCACCGCATCAAAATAGTCAGGCAGATCGTCAAACGCAATCGGAACGAATCCACGTGACTGGGGAAGGTGAATCGTTTGGTCAATCGTATGGCGACTGCCAATACCCAATGCATTGCAAAGCTGATTGAGCGTGTATCCACCGTAGGGCAATGCCGGATGAGTCGGCACGACACGCTGATCAACGGTAACGAAGGTGCCCTCCTGTTGATTGAGTGCAGGCATATCGATATCCCCATCACCCAGTGCACTGAGAACAAAATCGCCCGGAGCATTGTAGCCGACGGTATAGCCGACCGGCTCGGGGTCGAGCGTACAGATTTCGGCTACACCGCGGGCGTTGGTCGCGGGCGGCACGATCATCACTTTGAAATCACCGTAGCGCTCGATCGCCGCGATCCAGCGGGCGATGTTTTCGGCTTCGGGATGGTCATACAGATCGGCACCCACGATCAACGTAAAGCCCCGTTTTTTCCACAGCGAACGTTTGAGCGCTTCGAGCTCCTCTTCGCCGACGTTGCTCTCAGCACTGAGGTTGCCGATATCCAGATCGCTAATCGTATCTGCCAGCGCCTCAGGGAGCTCTCGATCCGACAGCAGGGTCGCAGCCAACAGCGCGGCAACCCCCTCTTCGCTGCCCACTTCGTATTTGACAAATTGTGTCACGAGGTTTTGCATGCGCGCATCTTCAATGGGGTGGAGATAGGCCACGCGGGCTTTGTGCCGTTTGCTCGCCATGGCAATGTGGTATTTGACCATCGGATTATCATCGTAAATACGGGTTCCAAAGACCACGATCGCGCGCGATTGGGCGATGGCTTTGAGATCAGCCTCATAGAGCCGCTTGCCGCTGATGGTGCGATACGCTGCCAAAAAGCGCTGATAGCCATAGGCTTCGTCGCACACAAGCTTGGCACCGGTCTGTTCGCGCACCTGCTCAAGCAGATAGGCCTCTTCGTTGGTGATCATCGCTGAGAAGCGAATCGTCTCGGCCTGCTTGAGCGCTGCTACGGCACGATCGAACGCCGCGGCATCCTGCCTGGCCTCGGCGTTGGCGTAATCAAACGCAAACCGCCCCGCCCCGCACAACGAGCTGAACTCAAAATCGTTCGTCACGCGATAGATCGTCTCGTCGGGGTTGTCGATGCCGGCCTGTTTGGTCTCATAATAAAGCTGGCATCCACTCGAACAGTGGGCGCAGCTTGCGGGGATTTTGTTCAACTCCCACGCGTTAGCGGAATATTTGAAATCGGTGCTGACCAGTGCACCCACCGGACAGACGGCCATACACTCGCCGCACTCGGCGCAGGTTTGGTCGAGTTTGGTATTGACAATGGTCGATTTGTATCCTCCGACGCTGATCTGCAATGCCTCATCACCCACCACTTCGTTGCACACGTGCACACACCGTTCGCACAGGATGCACAACGCTGGGTCGTAACTGATAAAACCCCAGTTTTGAGTCGGGCGGTGCTGATCACGTGCAGAGAAACTCTGCTCGGCGATACCAAACTCCATGGTTTTGTTTTGAAGCTCACACTCGCCGCTCTTGTCGCACACGCCGCACTCGAGCGGATGATTGACGTCGTAGAGCTTGGTGATATTCTGCCGCTCGCGGTTCAGTTCGTCGCTGTTGGTCGTAATCACCGCACCGTCGACCGCTTTTTCCTGACACGAGAGGATCATCCCCTCAACCCCTTCGACCTCGACGACGCACATGCGGCACGAGGCGATCGGTTCGACTTTGGTCAGATAGCACATAGTCGGAATGTAGATATCATTGGCCCGTGCGACCTGAAGGATCGTCTGCCCCCATTCGCCTCGGCACGCTTTGCCGTCGATGGTCACCGTGATGGTTTTGTTCTGCTCGACTCTACTCATCTTACACCGCCACCATGGAGATATAATAACAACGCATACACCGCTCCGCTTCGGCGATGGCCTCTTCGCCGGTGAAACCGAGGTTGACCTCTTTGTTGTTGGTCTTGCGCTCATCAACACTCAATTTCTCACTCTGCTGACGCGGCAAACCGGGCATCCAGCCGGTGACCTTCTCCTCTTTGTTGTAGACTTTGAGCTTATTGAGGTGGTCTTCCATAATCTCTTCGTCGGTCAGGCTCACCTGGCCGTCGTAAATGTAGCGCGAGATGACCGAAGCGGCTCGTTTGGCCTGTCCGACGGCATTGACGATCGTCATCGGACCGTATTCACAATCCCCGGCAGCAAAGAGTCCCGGGCGCGAGGTCATGTAGTCTTTGCCGTTGGTCAAGAGCGTATTCCAGCTGGTCAATTGGATATCCCACTCCTCGGGCAAAATCTGCAGATCGGCCGCTTGCGAAACGGCGGGGATCAAAAAGTCGGTTTCGATCTCGAAATCTCCCCCCTCGATCTTGACCAGTTGCGGGCGACCTCCATCGGGATCGGGCACCAGCTCGAAGCGGTTGACTTTGAGCTTTTTGAGTACGTCGTTTTCGTCAATGATCTCTTCAACCGCTGAGTGGAAGATAAATTCAACACCTTCTTCGACCGCTTCGTGATACTCTTCGTAGGTGGTGTTACGGATAATGGTCTTCTCGTCGCGGCGGTAGAGCATGATCACCTTTTTGGCTCCTTCGCGCACCGCGCACCGCACGACGTCCATCGAAGTAAAACCCCCGCCGACACAGACGACGGTTTTGTCTTTGAGCTCTTCGGATGCAGGTGAGCCGATTTGGTATTTGGTCCAGAGATTGACCCGGTCGAGCATATCGATAGCACCCCAGTATCCTTTGATCTCTGGACGTTCATTGGCTGCGCGTACCTTTTTTGACAAGCGTGTTCCAAACGCCAACAGGGTCGCATCGTACTCCGCATCGATCTCTTTAAGCCGCTCGGCATCGACACGGTGGTTGGTATAGACCGTGACTGCTTCCATTGAGGTAACCAGTTCGATATCTTTGTTGTACTTATCGATCGGCATCCGATACTCAGGTACTCCAACGGCTACTTCACCACCCAGCACTGGCAGCTCCTCAAAAATATCCACCTTGATGCCCTCAAGTGCCAGATAATAGGCAGCAGTCAATCCTGCAGGCCCTGCACCAATAATGGCAACCTTTTTGCCGTCGTTACGTAGCGGTCTGGGCTCCTCAGGATGCAGGTAGCCCATGTTGTGATCGGTCTCGTAATCCGCTCCGAGACGCTTGAGCTCCATGATCGAAACCGGTTCGTCGAGGTTAGCACGCCGACAGGCATCTTCGCACGGGTGGGGACAGACACGTCCGCACGTATGTGCCAGCGGCATCGTCTGGCGCGTCGCTTTGAGCGAGTCGTCAAACTGCATATCCCGTACCCCTTCGATGTAGGCGGGAATATCGACATGCGAAGGGCAGGCATCGGTACACGGCGCGGTTACTTTGGCAATGTAGGTGCGCTCCTCATCATAATGGATCGACTTTTTCTGCTCGAGGATACACGCATCGAACTGATCTTTGTAGTGATCCATCAGATCGAGGATCGGTTTGGGGACGGTGCGACCGATTTCGCATTTGGAGGTGAGCATCATCGTTTGTGCTACTTCACGCAGATGTTCAATGTCAGCAAACTCCCCCTCCCCGCGAGCAATTTTGTCCAGCAGATCGTATAGAATCCGACCACCCCAGCGTCCCGGCGCACAACGACCACACGCCTGAGAGTACTTTTGATACTGTGCAGCATATTCGGTTGCCAGGCGTACCGCATCGATCCCCTCATCGAAGATCGCAACACCGTCCCAGCCGACAAATGCTTTGGCTGCGGTATCGGTGGTGTACTCTTCGGGCAAATTGTAGGCCGACTCCACATACTCCTCGGGTGCTTTGCCTCGGTTGTCGATCTGTTCACCGCGCCACGTCGAGAAGATCACGTGCCCCATCAGGATCCCTTTTTCTTCACAACAATCGTCCAATCAACCTCATTGAACTT
>CAZWMZ010000128.1:0-3907 GCA_964634965.1 uncultured Nitratifractor sp.
GGGGCATGTGATGATGCTCGCCTCGCAAGGGATCGCCGAAGTGGAGGTCGCCGCACCACTGAGCATCGCCATCGCATCGACCGGTGATGAGATACGCGAACCGTGGGAAGAGGCTGATGAGCACACCATCTACAACGCCAACAGCTCCGCCCTGCTCGCCCTCCTGCGTCGCTACGGCTTCAACGCCCGCTACGTCGGCTCGATCCCCGACGACCTCTCCGAGAGCATCCACACCGTCGCCCAGCTCAAAGGATACGACGTCCTCATCACCACCGGTGGCGCCAGCGGCGGAGATGCCGACCACATCCGGCAAGCCCTGCTCACCAATGGCATGGAGATTCTCTTCCACGGTGTACGGATCAAACCCGGACATCCAGTGCTGGCAGCCCATCTGGGTGAACTCCTCGCTCTGGGTCTGCCGGGCAATCCGCTGGCCGCGTGGACCAACCTGCTGCTGCTGGGCATCCCCGCCCTGCGCACACTCCAAGGAGACACTTCTCCCGATCACCTGCACGTCAGTGCCACGCTCGAAACACCACTGCGCACTCGGCCCGGCCGCAGTGAAGCGATCCTCGGACGCTACACCGACGGCACCTTCACCCCCTACGCAAACGGCCGCTACGGCTCGGGTATGATTACACCCCTCATGGAGAGCAACGCCCTGGCCATCGTCCCCGAAACCGCCACCCAGCTCGCCCCAGGGGATCCGATCGATATCCTGCTCATTGAGACGTCATCATGAGCCACCCTGTGTTCGATTCGAGGATCTGATAAAATCATCGTTGATTGCATCGAGAGAATCGATCATCAACGCAGCGATTGCTAAACCCCATGCGTGTCATCAAAGACGCGAATATGCAGTCGGTCAGAATAGCGGTAGTTGTGGCGCTTGCAAAAGTCAAACACGGCCTGGTCGTTGCGTCGCAGGGCATCGCGTTTTTCGCCTACTGGCATGCAAAAGAGCTGCAGGTCGGGGAAGTAGCGGCGTACCGCTTCGATCTCATCGTATGCCGTGGTCTCGACCAGATCAGCATCGAGGGTAAATTTCAGAAACGCATCGCGACTGTGACGATCAAGCGCCTCGAAAGCTTCGGGGACGATGCGCTTGTACTCCGGTTCGCCGCTGTTGCTGAGCTTGATCGAAAGTGCAAACGTACACTGTGTATAGATCGGATAGCGATCAAAATCGACCAGCACGGTAGCATTGGTCTCAAACGTGATCCATACCCCCTGCTCCACCAGCCACGTCACCACCGCCAAAAAGGCACTGTCCGTATGATACAGCAGCGGTTCACCGCCGGTGATCACCACATCCGGCAGATACCCGATCGCATCAAACTCCGCCTGCAAATCAGCAATCAACGACTCCGGATTGGTAACCTTTTCCCACCGATCGGCAAAGGCCTTGTCCACAGCAAAATAGGTATCGCACCCCGCCTGCACCTGGCCATCTACCTCATACTGCGCCCCAAACCCACGGCAATGCATATTGCACCCACCGGTACGCAAAAAGTACGACGGCGTCCCGGCATACTTGCCCTCGCCTTGTATCGAAAAGAATCGTTCGGTCAAATAAAACATCCAAACCCCCCTGCCATTTTACTTTTTAATTTTTAATTTCCAATTTCCTACCCTCCCGTCTCATAAAACGCTCGATTAGACGTTTCATTCTCTTCGTGCCCCCAGCGGTTTTCGAGTGGCTTATCGGCCAGCACCTGACGCAAGGTATCGACCGCTCCGCCAATATCGCCCTGCTTGACAGCCTCTTTGATGCTCATCGCTTCGTCAAAATAGAGGCAGGGGATCAGGTATCCCTCGGCTGTCAAACGAATGCGGTTGCAGGTCTCGCAAAAGTCATGTTTGTGCGGATCGATCAAGCCAAAGCGGTATCCATCCTCGAGTGCATATGCAAACGAGGGACTGCTTCCCTGTCGGCCGATCTTTTTGATCGTATATTTGGATTTGATCCGTTCAAGAATCTCTTTGCCCAGCAAGCCCTGTAATCCCTCTTTGGCCAAAGCATTTTCCATGTATTCGATGAAGCGAATCTCGATATCACGTGCTTTGGCATATTCAAGCAGATCGACGATCTCGTCGTCGTTGATGCCTTTGAGGGGTACCATATTGATCTTGATCTTCAGGCCGGCCTCGCGTGCGGTTTCGATCCCCTCGAGCACCTTGCCGAGCACGTTTTTTTGTGCGATCTGAGCGGCCACGGCAGGCTTGAGCGAGTCGAGAGAGATGTTGAGGCGCTTGAGACCGGCGGCTTTGAGCTTGTGCGCTGTTTCGGGCAGGAGGTAGCCGTTGGTCGTCAGCGCCAAGTCGATCTCGGGCGCATAGTCGTGGATCATACGCACGAAGGCATCCAGATCGGCTCGCAACAGCGGTTCACCCCCCGTAAGACGGATCTTATCAATCCCTTCATCGATGGCAGCTTTGACAAAGCCAAAAAGATCCTCAAACGAAAGCAGATTTTCCTGCGGCACCCACGAGAAGGGCTTGTCAGGCATACAGTATTGGCACCGAAAATTGCACCGTTCGGTTACCGAAATGCGCAGATAATTGACTGTGCGGTTGTGTCCATCTATCAGCATGGTTGTCCCTGAAAAAAAGGTATGCTAGCGTACCGCAATGTTGATAAAAGTTTGACACAAATGAAGAAGAAAAAGAGGTAAACATACCTGCACGCCCCAAAGGGCATGCAGAGGATCAAGCCGCGATCAGTGAAGATCTTTCCACTGCGACTTTTTCCACAGATACGCCAGCAGCGTAAAGATAAAGAAGAATCCAAGCACCCACGGGCCGATCGCCTGGCGCTTGGGTTTGCTCGGATCACCGGTCTCTTCGAGATAGGCGATCACTTTCTCATAGCCCTCTTTGTTCAGACCCACGCGCGGCATCGCCGTACCGGGCAGTTCCGACTGAGGATCTTCGATGAAGTTCTCCATGAAGTGCTCGCTGCGTGCACGAATCATGATACTCAGATCGGGTGGAAGTTTGCCCATGTATTTGGCCAGCTTCTCCTGATATTCAGCCACTTTGGTGTTGAATTTCATCAAGTCAGGGTTTTGGTGTGTGACAATGTTGGCCTTGGTCTTGGGCACATCACCGATCTGCGTCCATTTGCCGTAGCGGTTGGCATGGCAACGACCGCAAGCCGATTCGAACGCTTGTTTGGGTGTGATCTCTTCGGCTTTGGGCGCGATCGATTTAAAATACGCCACCAAGTCAGCCGCACTTTGATCATCAGCCGCCATGGGAGGCATGGGGTGCATTTTGCCCTTTGCAGGGTCGAATTTGTGCTCGACTTTAAGAGCATGTGCGGGGTTTTTCATCAGATCGAACAAGAAGTTCTCGCTGTAAATTGCTCCAGCATCACTCAGATCGGGCGGGTTGACGCCATAAGCACCGGCCGATGCGAGTGCATCCATGGGTGCAGGCATCTTCTGGGACTTGATCGAGTGACAGCCAACGCATGCAGCTGAGAGCGCTTTGCCGTTCTCGGCGTTGCCTTTGATACCGGCAGGCATCTTGAGCTCAGGATAGGTAAACCCTGTGTGCTCATAGACGATTTCGTTGCCATTGGCATCGACCTTTTTATGCATCTCATGATGCGCATAGGGCTCAACCCCGTAGTAGGTAATCAGGGTAAAAAACGCCACGACGGCAAGGATTTTCAACTCTTTCATTTTTTACCTCCTACGAGTTTTTCGGCTTTGGTGATGAAGGGCAATGCAAACCAAAGTACAATGAACACATAGGCGGCAATCGTACCCAACGTAGTATAGATGCCTACCGGTGGCAATTTGCCCAGTACGGTCAATGCGATCATGTCGATCAACAAGAGCCAGAACCAGCAGCGGAACGGTCGACGGCGATTGGCCGGCGCGACATTGGGGCTGCGATC
>CAZWMZ010000129.1:0-4386 GCA_964634965.1 uncultured Nitratifractor sp.
CATTGAATTGTGGCATATCAATCCAGAGTGCATCTACCATCTATCTGCTCCTTCTTTTTGAAAGAATTATAGCAAAAAACAATAAGTAAGTTTGGTTCTACTACCCATCTCTTTTTGCATAAAAATAGTTCGTCGCTTCGACGAATCCGTCGACGTTACCGCAGTCAAATCGGCGTCCTCGGAAGCGGCAGGCAAGTACTTTGCCTTGACTGGCGAGTTCCATCAGGGCATCGGTGATCTGGATTTCGCCCCCTTTGCCTGGCGGGGTGTGTTCGAGAATGTCGAAAATGTCGGGGGTGAGGATGTAGCGACCGATGACGGCGAGGTTGCTGGGGGCTTCGGAGGGGTTGGGTTTTTCGATCAAACGGGTTATGCGTGATGTTGAATGGTGGGTGTTGAATGTTGAATGATGGATGTTGAATGATGGATGTTGGATGATGGATGCTGGATGGTTAAAAATGGATGTGGGTGCCCCGAAATGGGGCGGGGAGGGGGGCTTAGTTTTGTTGGGTGGCTTGTTCGGCTTCTTCTTTGGCGATCTCTTCGCGGACTTTGTCCATGTCCAGTGCGATGACTTGTTCCATGAGGTCCTTGAGGGCCTCTTCGGGGAGCAGGCCGGCCTGGGAAAAGACGACGATGCCCTCCTTGAGGATCATAGAGGTCGGGATGGAGCGGATCTGGAAGTATCCGGCCAGTTCTTGTTCCTCTTCGGTGTTGATTTTTCCAAAGAGCACTTCGGGATATTCCTGGGAGACCTTTTCGAAAATGGGTGCAAACGATTTACACGGTGCGCACCACGGTGCCCAAAAATCGAGGATGGTGATCTGGTGGCTTTCGACTTCGTGGTTGAAGGTATCGGCGGTCAAAGTTTTGAGTGGCATTTGGTTTCCTTTTGTCAATAATGGAACGTATTATGGCATTTTGTGCTGAATGTGAGATGGACGGCATTTCTTTGGTCGATTTTATGCCCCTTACAATAACTTTTCGGTATAATCTCCACCATTCATATCCCCCCAACAGGAACGAATGTGATCACCCTCAAAGAAGCCCTTTCTCTCTCCCCCGAAGCGATGCGTCAATTGCGTGCTGAGTTGTTGCAGGCTGCGCAGGCGAGCGATCTGAACGCCTATGTCGGTTTTGAAGAAGCGGGTGACGGGATCCCGATCTTACTCAAAGACAACATTCAGGTACGTGGCTGGAGCGTGACATCGGCTTCGAAGATCTTGCAGGGGTACGTTGCGCCATACGATGCGACCGTGGTCGAAAATCTGCGCGCCAACGGATTCGCACCGTTTGGTCGGGCCAACATGGATGAGTTTGCGATGGGATCGACTACCGAGAGCAGCTATTACGGCCCGACGCGCAATCCGCGTGATCCTGAGCGGGTGCCCGGCGGCAGTTCGGGCGGTTCGGCTGCGGCGGTCGCAGCGGGGATCGCGATCGCGGCGCTGGGGAGCGATACGGGTGGATCGATCCGCCAGCCGGCGGCCTACTGTGGGGTTGTGGGGTTCAAGCCTACCTACGGGCGCGTAAGCCGCTACGGGTTGGCTGCGTATGCATCGAGTCTGGATCAGATCGGCCCCATCACCCAAAACGTTGAAGATGCGGCAATTTTGTACGATGCGATCAAGGGGCACGATCCGAAGGATTCGACCAGTGCGACTTTTGAGCCAGAACCGATCTATGGCCGTATCGACCCGTCGCGTCGCTTGACGATCGCGGTGATCGATGATCATGTTGCTCAGGCCGATGCTTCGACTGGTCGAGCGTTTGAGGAGACGATCAAGGCACTTGAGTCGGCCGGGCATACCCTCGTGCACCGCACGCTGACCAATACCCGCTACGATATCGCGACCTACTACATCATCGCAACTGCTGAGGCAGCAACCAATCTGGCACGCTATGATGGCGTTCGGTATGGGCGCAGGTCCCCGGGGGCTGACACCACGGAGGCGCTCTTTTTTGATACCCGTACCGAGGGCTTTGGTGACGAGGTCAAGCGACGCATTCTGCTTGGCAATTTTGTTCTCAGTTCGGGTTACTACGATGCCTACTATCTCAAGGCGCAGAAGGTTCGCCATCTGATACGAAACGAGTACGCTGCTATTTTCGAAACGGCCGATCTGATCCTTTCGCCGGTGGCTCCTTCGATCGCTCCGCGTATCGGGGAGGTGGTCGATCCGTTGCAGATGTACAAAAGCGACCTCTATACCCTCGCGGTCAATCTCGTCGGCTTGCCGGCCATCTCGCTGCCGGTTGCGGATGATCCACAGACGGGGATGCCCATTGGCTTGCAGCTGATCGCCAAAGCGTTCGATGAGCGTACGCTCTTTGATGGTGCGCTGAGCCTCGAACATGCCGTAGAGTATACCCCAACACCCTAAAGGAGTCCCATTCATGCGAATCAAACAACGCGCCCTGACTTTCGAAGATGTCTTGCTGGTGCCTCAGCACTCATCCGTCCTGCCCAAAGAGGTAGATGTCACCTCGCGCTTGACGCGCAACGTCACGCTCAATATCCCCATCGTCTCTGCCGCGATGGATACGGTCACTGAACACAAGGCCGCCATTGCCATGGCCCGTCTGGGCGGCATCGGTGTGATCCACAAAAATATGGATGCTGCCACGCAGGCGATGGAGGTCAAAAAGGTCAAAAAATCGGAGAGCGGGATCATCATCGACCCGATCTTTATCGGCCCGGATGCAACCGTCGGTGAAGCCGAAGCGATGATGGCAGAGTACCGTATCTCTGGCGTGCCGGTTGTCGATGATACCAATAGGCTCATTGGCATCATTACCAACCGCGATATGCGTTTTATCACCGATATGAGCCTCATCGTCAAAGATGTCATGACCCCCGCCCCACTGGTGACGGCTCGCAAGGGAACCACCCTCGAAGAGGCGGCCAAGGTGTTGCAGAAACACAAGATCGAGAAACTGCCCATCGTCGACGATGCGGGCAAGCTCGAAGGGCTCATTACCATCAAGGATATCGAGAAAAAAGAGCAGTACCCTAACGCCAACAAAGACGCCTTCGGTCGTCTGCGTGTCGCAGCGGCCATCGGGGTCGGGCAGCTCGATCGGGCACGGGCACTGGTCGAGGCTGAGGTGGATGTGATCGTGCTCGATTCGGCGCACGGCCACTCCAAGGGGATCATCGATACGGTCAAAGCGATCAAAGCCGAGCTCGAAGTGGATGTCATCGCCGGCAACATCGCCACCGGTGCAGCAGCCAAAGATCTCATCGACGCCGGGGTCGATGCGGTCAAGGTGGGCATTGGTCCTGGCTCGATCTGTACGACACGCATCGTCGCCGGTGTGGGTGTGCCGCAGATCTCCGCTGTCGATGAGGTGGCGCAGGTGGCCAATCCGCTCGGCGTGCCCGTCATCGCCGACGGAGGGATCAAATACTCCGGCGACATCGCCAAAGCACTCGCGGTTGGCGCCAGCAGCGTGATGCTTGGCTCGGCTCTGGCAGGCACATACGAGGCACCGGGCGAGATGATCATCTACAACGGCCGCCAGTTCAAAGAGTACCGCGGCATGGGAAGCATCGGCGCCATGGCCAAAGGGAGCACCGATCGCTATTTCCAGGAGGGCACCGCAGCCGACAAGCTCGTCCCCGAAGGGATCGAGGGACGCGTTCCTTATCGCGGCAAGATTGCCGATGTGATCCATCAGATGATCGGAGGGCTGCGCTCATCGATGGGGTATTGCGGTTCGCCCGACATTGCGACCTTTTGGGACAAAGCCGAATTTGTCGAGATCACCGCAGCCGGGCTCAAAGAATCCCACGTTCACGACGTGACGATTACCAAAGAGAGCCCGAATTATCATAGCTGATCGAATAGGTGGCGATGCATACGATGTCGAGATTGTCGATGCCCTAAAGGAGTCAATGGTGGAAACAATCCCTCCAATTCATCCCGGTGAAATTTTGCGTGATGAGTTTATGGAGCCTTTTGGGTTGAGTCAAAATGCACTGGTGAAAGCAGCCTTGAGTGCCAAAATCAACGAAGAGGTGGAGCTGTATCAAGCTTCATAAGATGCCATGACCAACAAGCCCAAATTCACCCTGTTCAAAAACATCGCGTATGCCATGGCCGGTATGCGCGAGGTGTTGCGGTCTGAGACGTCGTTTAAGACCCAGTTGGCAGCCATTGCCCTGGTGACGATCGGACTTCTCTTTGTGCCGCTTCCGACACTTTCAAAACTGATACTGTTTGTCTCGATGTGGCTTATTCCCCTTGTTGAAGCGATCAACAGTGCCATCGAGCGTGTCGTTGATCTGGTGACGCAGGAGTATCACCCGCTTGCCGGTCAGGCCAAAGACATCGGTGCGTTTGCGGTGTTTATCGCCTTTGTGATCGTCGTGATGATCTGGGG
>CAZWMZ010000130.1:0-2705 GCA_964634965.1 uncultured Nitratifractor sp.
TACTTTTTAATTTCTACTTTCTACTTTCTAATTCTCTCCTGCTATAATGCCTCCAAAACTTTGCAGGAGATCTTCGATGCGTGTTCTTAATGGCCTTCAATCTTCCGGTGCTTTGCATATCGGCAACTATTTTGGTGCGATCAAGCCGATGCTTGATCTTCAGGATACGAACGAGATGTTTATGTTTATCGCCAACTATCATGCGCTCACTTCGGTCAAGGATGGCGAGGCACTCAAGGCCAACACTCTCGATGCTGCCGTGACATTTTTGTCGCTCGGTGTCGATCCTGAGCGCAGTACCTTTTGGGCGCAGAGCGATGTCAAGGAGGTGCTGGAGCTCTACTGGATCCTCTCAGCCTACACACCGGTCGGATTGCTCGAGCGGGCGCACAGCTACAAAGACAAGATCGCCAAAGGACTCAGCCCGCACCACGCGCTCTTCTCCTATCCGGTGCTGATGGCGGCCGATATTTTGCTCTACGATACGCAGATCGTACCGGTGGGCAAAGATCAGATCCAGCATGTCGAGATGACGCGCGACATTGCGATCAAATTCAACAACGAACATGGTGAGATCTTTGTCGTGCCAGAATACAAGGTCGATGAGAACGTCGCAGTCGTTCCGGGCATCGATGGAGCCAAGATGTCCAAAAGCTATGGCAACGATATCCCGATTTTCATGGAAGAAAAGCCGCTCCAGAAACTCTGCAACAAAGTCGTCACCGACTCAACGCCTCTGGGCGAGCCACTCGAACCCGAAGGGAACAATCTCTACGCACTCCAGTCGCTCTTTTTGGATGCGACCCAGCAGAGTGAGCTTGCCACGCGCTATCGCAGCGGCCAATTCGGCTACGGCCACTTCAAAAAAGAGCTCAAAGAACTCATCTGGGACGCCTTCGCCCCGGCACGCGAAAAGCGCGCCTACTATCTCGACCACCTCGACGAGGTACGCGAGATCCTCCACGAAGGAGCCAGCAAAGCCCGCAAAGTCGCCACCGCCAAGATGGAGATTGTGCGGGATGCGGTGGGGATCTTGTAGCCCATGACTAACATCGCCTCCACTTATGGGGCTTGCTTATTTTTCTTGCTTTGGAGCGACGAAGTCAGGAAGTCGAAAAGGTCTAACGCAGCAGAGTCGAGGGTGTTTTATCTATTTGATGGGGCATTGCCCGTCAGGCGGGCGCGGTGCGAACACCGTACCCGCTCAGACACAGCTACGCCATAAAGCCAAGCGTGCTCTGCTTGAATCGATGCAGTCGTGGGAAGAGCGCGTCGGTATCGAGTGCACCGTCTCCCAGCCACGCTACCAGGGTCGCCAGATACTGATCCGTAGCGGTGGTGGGGATCAGGGCGTTATCGTCCAGGGCATCGGGGCTGCCAGGGCGCATGCGGGGCATGGTGCCGTACAGACCACCGCGCACTGCACCGCCGACGACCAGAGCGTGTCCTCCCCATCCGTGATCGGCACCGACAGGACTCAGGCGCATACCAGCAGCCAGATCCTGCGTCGTGAAGGTCGTCACGCGCTCATCAAGTCCCCACGCCGCCAATCCATCAACAAACGCGCCGATGGCGGTGTCGAGTTCGGCGGTTTTGCGACGGAAGTGACGAACGATCTCGTCGGACTGCATTCCGTGAGTATCCCATCCGCTCTGGCGCACAAAATAGATCTGCCGACCGGGCAGCTGTGCGCTGCGTCGAGCTGCCATGAGACTCAGGACCGATTCGAGCTGACGCCCCAGCGGCATCTCATGCTCGCTTGCGTCACTCTTGATGCCCAGATCGATGCGTTCGAGGCGTCCAATGAGGTTGTCCGGATCGTCCAGAACCCCAAAGTGCGGATCGTGCCCGATCAGAGCCGGATGGTGCGCGCCGTACTGCATGCGATTGAGGCCGCCAAAACTCACGTTGACCCGCTGCATCTTGAGCTGATCGGCTACCCGTGCAGCCCAGCCGCGCGCATCGTCTCCAGCCATCATCTGATGGTCGCGTTGAGCGATCTTTTGGAACAGCTGTGGCGGAAGCGGAGCCGATTGGGAGAGGATGGTCTGCTTATCTACCGGGGCTTCGAGCGCACCAACATTGGCGACGATTGCGACGTCACGACGGTTGTAGAGGCGCTGCAGCTGTGGCATCTCCGGGTGGAGGCCGTAGCGGCTGGCGACGAGCGGACGAATCGTTTTGGGGGAAGGGATCATGCCCGGACGGAGAGCGCGATAGTGCGCATCGGCACGGGCATCAAATCGGGGCAAAACCATCCCCAGTGTATCGGCGCCTCCTTCGAGCAGGATGCAGACCAGGGCTTTGTAGTCGGTGTTGGGGCGGCGCATACCGGCAAACAGAGGGGTGCTCAGTGCGGCCGCCGTCGCTGAAGCTTTGAGAAAATCACGTCGATTGATCGAAGGCATAGGAGATCTCCTTGGTGGATGCTACGTCTCATGGTGCTGTTGCATACATCCATACCACACAACTGCCAAACTGCAGCAAGCCCCCAAAACAGGAGCCATCGTGATGGACATACTTACAGCTAAAAAGTCACATGAAGACGCGAAACCAGAAGCAAGAAGCGTACTGCTCTGGGGTGAACAGGATTTCGTACGCTGGCACAGCGCATCCGGAGAGGAGGCGCCGCCCATCGCAACTCATAGCTGGGCAATCCTGCCGAACCAGTATACGGGAGCCGAGTGGCTCCAAAACCGTAAACC
>CAZWMZ010000131.1:0-6457 GCA_964634965.1 uncultured Nitratifractor sp.
GGTGGGGTCGAAATTGCGCGCCGATACCTTTTTGGTGCCTGAGACACTCGGGATTATGATCATCGGTCTGGTGGCATTCGCCATCGGCACCGCTGCCGGGGTCATCATGGGCAAGATCATGAACAAACTCTCCAAAGAGCCGATCAACCCCCTGATCGGAGCCGCCGGCGTCTCCGCCGTCCCCATGGCTGCCCGCGTCGTGAGCAAAGTCGGCGCCGAAGCACGCCCCGGCAATGTTTTGCTCATGCACGCCATGGGTCCCAACGTCGCCGGCGTCATCGGCTCCGCCGTCGCCGCGGGGGTGCTGCTCTCGATCTTTAGATAATCTTATTTCGCAGTCCTCGTTCATTTCTTTTTTCTTTGTTCGCACAACCAAAGAAAAAAGAAAGTGCGAGGGACTGGCGTCACTTTGAGTGTGCCATGCGAGATTGTTTTGTGTCTTGGCAGAATTTAATATTTGGGGTTAGACCCCTGCAACGTAGGGTGTTGTGCCCTCACAACACCACCCAATCCAAACCCACGATTTACATACCATTGACCAAACAAACCAATAAGGCAAATTTTGACCCACGGTGTTGTCGGGGACAACACCCTACGCGAAACAATCATTTTATGGCGGAAATTTAACATTTGGGGTCAGACCCCTGCGAGTAGACATTTGAGGCTAAAGCCTCAGCTCCGAAATGCGTAGCACGGCATACGTAGCACGTAACACGAAACAATCCCTCGCAATGATCGTGTGACGTAGTCATACCTGCGGGATACTTTCCGGCTATGTTGTGCAGAACGAGGTTGATGCCTCAGGGAGGTCCTTTGGCAACACAACGCAGTCAAACCCCAACACTTTTTGGTATAATTACCGCCACAAATCAGCCGGACCACACCAATCAACCAAAGGAACAACTGTGCAAAAAGAGCCGATGTTACGAGCGACATACGAAAAGCTGGTCGAGGAGCTTGAGCGACTCAAGAGTGTCGAGCGTGCTGCGATCGCCAGGGCGATTGATGAAGCGCGAGCGCTGGGGGATCTCAAGGAGAATGCCGAGTATCACGCCGCCAAAGAAAAGCAAGGCCACATCGAGGCACGTATCGTCGAGCTGACCGATCTGACGGGGCGGGCACAGGTGATCGATCCGAGTACGCTGGCGCACGATCGGGTGAGTTTTGGATCGACCGTGACGCTGGTCGATCAGGAGACCGACGAAGAGGTGCGGTACTGTTTGGTCGGCTCACAAGAGTCCGATCCTGTGCGCGGTTACATCTCGATGCAGTCGCCCATGGCGCGTGCCCTGATCGGCAAAGAGGAGGGCGACGAGGTGGAGTTGATCCTGCCTGATGGCAAAAAACATTTTGACATCGAGGCGATCGAATATGTCGAGATCGTATTGGCCGATTAGCGATGCGCGCGACAACCCCATGCAGAGGAGATAAGGTATGACGATCAAAACAGGTATCATCGGTGCCAGTGGCTATACCGGACTGGAGCTGATCAAGCTGCTCGTTCAGCATCCGACCTTTCGGCTGACGCTGCTGGCGACCACCGACGGAGGCGGCACAGTCGATGCGCTGCATCCAGCACTGGCGGGTGTCGAATCGATGCCGATTGATACAGCCGACGTCGATGTGATCGCAGCGCGGTGCGATCTGGTCTTTTTGGCGCTGCCGCACAAGACCGCAATGGCACTGGCGCGCCCGCTCCTGCACAAAGGACTCAAGGTGGTCGATCTCTCGGCCGACTACCGACTCGAGCGCGAGACATACGAAGCCCACTATACCGAACACACCGACCCTGAACACCTCACAGAAGCGGTCTATGGACTGATCGAGTACTACCGAACGCCGCTGAAGAGTGCGCGCCTGGCGGCAGGGCCCGGATGCTACCCCACTGCGACGCTGCTGGGGCTGCTGCCGCTTGTGCCCTATATCGATACCGATGCACCGATCTTCGTCGATGCCAAGTCGGGTGTGAGTGGTGCCGGCAAAAAGCTGAGCGAAACGACCCATTTTGTCACGGTCAATGAAAACATCTTTGCCTACAATCCGCTGCGTCACCGTCATGCACCCGAGATCGCTGAGCAGATCAAGAAGATTCACGGCGTGACGCCGCAGATCAATTTCGTCCCACATCTGATTCCTGTCACCCGCGGGGAACTCATCTCGATCTACGCAACGCTCAAAGAGCCGATCGACCCGATTGCGCTGCTGCGCAACCACTATGCTGAGGATGCCTTTGTTCGTATTCGCGAAACGCCGGTGCAGATCAAACAGACGGCCGGCACTCACTTTTGCGACATCCATGCTGCGACCAACGGTCAGGCGATCTGGATCAATGTGGCCATTGACAATCTCTTGCGCGGGGCGGCATCGCAGGCGCTGGCTGCGGCCAATCTTATGAGCGGGCTTGATGAAGGGGTTGGATTGCCCGCTGTAGCCTGCGTGCCCTGACGATGCTCTATCTGACCGATCTTGATTTTACCCTGCTGCGTTCGGATGCGACGCTGAGCGCATACACGCAGCAGGTCTGGAACGAAGCGGTCGATGCCGGGGTGCGTCTCTCGGTGGCGACGGCGCGCAGTCTGACCGGTGTGCGCGAACTGCTCGCTCCGTTGCGACTGCATCATCCGCTGATCCTGCTGGACGGAACGCTCATCGTCGCACCCGATGGGACGATTCTCGACCTCTCGGTGTTGGAGCGTCCGCTTACCGAAGCGATCCTTGCGGCGGCAGATGCGATGGGGCACCGGCCGCTGATTGTCGCGCTGGATGCAGAGGGAAACGAGCGGTTTTACTATCCGCCCGCACCCAATGCCTGTCAACAGCGACTGATCGCCACCATGCACAACCGCCGCCGCATTCTCGGAGGCGAAGCGTATCGCGCGCCCTCACGGACGCTCAAGATGGTCTTCATGGACGAAGAGGCTCCCATGCGTGCACTCGAAGCCGCCCTGAAAGAGCGCTGGGGAGACGTCCTGGAGACCAAGCGTGCACACGACGGCTATCTCGACTGCTGGTTTTTGACCCTCCTGCATCCGCACGGCGACAAGGCGCATGCTCTGGCCAGGCTGGAGCAGCTGGCCGATGCCCCACCGAGTGAGACGACGGTATTTGGCGACAGCCACAACGATCTGGGCATGTTCGAAGTAGCCGGATACTCTGTCGCCGTCGCCAACGCCATCGATGCACTCAAAGCCCGTGCCGATCGGGTCTTGGAGCATACAAACGACGAAGATGCCGTTGCCCGTTTTTTGTACGAAGAAGCGATTATGAGAAATTAGGAAGTAGAAAGTAGAAATAGAAATTAAAAATTAAAAAGTAAAAAGTAACAATAATGGTATGCTGATGATGAATGCACGAATATATAAATCTACGAATACACACGTACTCTGTGTGCAAATATGGGCGATGGGGGTGACTGGGTGAAGTCTTCTCCCAATATCCCGTGCCCTTGTCAAAGCGGTACCAAGTACAAAAAATGCTGCCGCCCCTGCCATCTGGGTGGTTGGGCACCCGATGCACCGAGCCTCATGCGTTCGCGCTATAGCGCCTATGCGCTCAATCTTCCCGATTACATCATCGCCACCACCCACCCTAACAACCCCGATTTTACGACCGATACCGCTCGCTGGCGTGCGGAGATCACGGCCTTTTGTACGCAAACAGAGTTTAGAGGGCTAACGATCCTCGATGTCGAAGCAGGCAACAGCGAATCATACGTCACCTTCCGCGCGAAGCTTAGCACGGGGGATATGATTGAGCGGAGCCGGTTTGTCTATGAAGAGGGGCGATGGTGGTATGTGGACGGGGAGGTGGCAACGGCGTGATTTTGTTGTTGGGGTATTTGAGATATGCGAAGGGCTTTGGCTCGTGCAAAAGAGGGGACTGAAGTCCCTGCATAGCGTGCATCTACCCGATCAACTCACTGCACAACTCAAACCGATTGTGTGTCATCAAATGCACCTTGCCGTGTAGATCCATCACCTCGTCGAAGATGCTTTTAGAAAGGGCAAAGCCCACTTTGCGTTCTTTTTCGACTCCATCCATGGCGGCGAGGTTCATCTCGTCGATGATTGTTTTGGGGACACGGATGCCCGGGACGCGGTCGTTGATAAAGGTCGCGGTGCGGGCACGTACGATGGGAAACTGGCCGAGGATGAGCTGGGCTTCGCGTGCGCTTTCGCGGATACTGAGGCTTTTGGCCTCTGCGAAGATCTGCAGAAGTTCGCGGGCATTTTCGACGTCGTACACCGGCTGGGTGTAGATGCCGCGGGCACCGTAATTGAGTTTTTTGACCATGCGCTTGAGGAGGTGCTTGGGGTTTTTGGCGTGCGCATCGCTGACGGCAAACGGATAGATCGGTTTGGGAGCCGGATCGAGGGGCTGGCCGGAGTAGTCAAAGCCATTGTTGAGGCGATAGATGATGCTCAGCAGCAGGGTGCTGTCACGCTCAAGTACCCCCTTGACCTCGGGCTGGTCGGAGAGTTTGGCCGGATCGCCCGTTAGAGCCAGGATCATGCGAATATCGAACGCATTGGCGCCCAGCAGCTCGGACTGGAGCGAGAGTTTGTTGCGGTCGCGCATACTCATGGTGGTCAGTACCGGTTTGCCAAATGCTTCCTGGAGCTGGATCGCTGCGAGGATCGAGGACATCTTGAGGCGGGCGAGGGCATTGTCGGTGACCGAAAAGGAGGTGACCTTCTGATGGAGGTCGTGTGCACGGATCGCATCCACGATCTGATCGATGCGAGCGCCGTGTGGCGGGTTGACCTCGACGGAGATAAACGGTGCATCGCTGGTGAGGGTTTCGCAAAACTGTTTAAACATGACTCTTTCTCTTTTGCGAGATGTACCCAAGCCCAAATCTCGAAATAGACATTCACGACTCTACACCATCATCGCATCCAAGAACTTCGCGTAAAATCATCGCCGCACCTACGGGTGCGACTCAAATTTGACACAAAGCCCTTGAATACGAGCATGGAGCAGATTCGAAGAATTCTTTTTCGAGATTTGAGCCCCAAGAATTCTCTTTTGGGATTTGGGTATAATTCTATCCAATATGACCTAAGGGCGTACATGAAACTGGCCGTGTTTGATTTTGATTCGACGTTGATGGATGGTGAGACGATCGATTTTTTGGCAGCTGAGCTTGGGATCGAAGCGCAGGTGAGAGTGATCACGGAGCGGGCGATGGCCGGCGAATTGGATTTTCATGCGTCGCTTGTGGAACGGGTGGCACTCTTGAAGGGATTGAAAAGAGCACGAGTCGAGGCGATTACGGCTGCGTTGCCGATGATGCCTGGTGCGGCGGAGACGGTTCGGGGACTGCAGGCGCGCGGATACAAAGTGGTCTGTTTCTCGGGTGGATTTCGCTGTGCAACCCAGCCTGCTGCCCAGCGGCTGGGGCTCGATGGGGAGTTTGCCAACAAGCTGTTTGACCGCGACGGTGTTTTGACCGGCGAGATCGGTGGTGAAATGATGTATGGTGAAGCCAAGGGCGAGATGCTCGAGCGGCTGCAGCGTCTGCTGGGGATCGCACGGGCCGATACCGTTGTCGTCGGAGATGGTGCCAACGACCTGAGTATGTTTGCGCACGCCGATACACGCATCGCTTTTCGAGCCAAGCCAGTGCTGGTCGCCCAGGCAACCGATGCGATCACCCAAAAAGATCTGCGCGCCGTACTGGAGATCGTGCGGTGAGTGCGTCGCGGGTGCTGGTAATGTGCACAGGCAACAGCTGTCGCAGCATCATCGCCGAAGCGCTGATCAATCACCATCTCGATGGTGTTGAGGCGTTCAGTTGCGGTACCGAACCTGCCGGCGCGGTCAACCCCAACGCCCGTCGCGTCCTCGAAGCACATGGGGAGTGGGATGCACGCTACCGATCCAAAGGCCTCGATGCGGTGATCGATGAGCCGTTCGATCTCGTGGTGACCGTGTGTGATGACGCTCAAAAAGCGTGCCCGACTTTTCCGCGTCCGGTGCGGACAATCCATGTCGGGTTTGATGATCCGGCGGGCAAGCCCTTTGCGGCATTTGTCGCGACCCGCCGTGCGATTGCAGAGCGGCTGCTGCCGGCCGTTCGCGAAGCCCTTCGAGCCCCCAGAGCATGAACCCCAATCCCGACAGCACGAAACACAACGCCGCGCCGTCATCGCCCCCGACGACTGCAGAGACAACCATCGCCCAGCCTGCAGATGCTGCTCCTGCGTCGCACTCACGCCCCGAAGCGATGCACGATGCGCATGCGCATGATACGCTCTTGCGACCCGTAACCAACGGCTCCTGTACCATCGGCATCTTGTTTCGGCGCATGCTACGTCACCGGCGCACCCTGCTGCGAGCCAATCTCTTCGCCATCGCTGCGACCCTGATCACGGTGGCGATTCCGCTCTTTATCCCGATGCTGGTGGATGAACTGTTGCTGCACAAGAGCGAGACCCTCACCGGTTGGGTAGCG
>CAZWMZ010000132.1:0-3897 GCA_964634965.1 uncultured Nitratifractor sp.
TATCAAAAAAGCCCTCTCATATATGCTCGAACAGGTTCAGGGCGGCATGGGCGGCGAGGGGCAGATCGGATTTGATCAGGATTCGGTCGATTCGATGATGAATGCCTACGTGACCGAACAGAAGCAGACGACCAAAAGCAATACAAAAAAACGCCGCCGCCGCCGCTGACAAAGAGCACACCCCCGCTGCAATCGAAGAACTACCCTACGGGCATCGAGATCTTTTGACTGGACTGCGTTAGACCTTTTCGACTTGACTACGGCCAAGCCCCATTAAAGGTGTGCTTTGGGTCTGCCTTGCCCAGACAAAAGCTTTCGTTTGTTTGGGTGTGATCTATTTTTAGAGGTGCCCTAAAGTGCGCTTTGGGTCTGCCTTGCCCAGGCTAAGCTTTCGTTTGTTTGGGCGTGATCTATTTAGAGATGCCCTTAAGAGATACCCTTTATGCGCGTTTGGTACGCTAAACCTGCCCAAATTTCAAAAGAGAAATTCACGACTCTGCCTCATGATTGCATCCAGGGGCTTTGCGCCAAATCAAAGACATAAAACCTGTCCCCTGTAGAGACAAAAACGTTCGTTCGGGTGGGTATGTGTTCTCATTAGAGGTGCTCTTAATCAAAACTGTTCTACAATGGGTCTACTCGAAACAGCCTGCGTCAAAGGATCGTCAATGCAGATCAATCTGGTTGCCGAAGGGTTAAAGTATATGGTGCTGGGTATGGGCGTCGTGTTTGCCTTCCTGGCTTTGTTGGTGGGGGTTATGAAGGGGCAAGCCCGACTGATCGCTGCGTGGGCGCCCCCGACGACTCCGCCGGTCTCACCACCGGCCTCGGAATCGACGGATGAGGCCGACGAAGCCTCGCGTGTTGCTGCGATCGTCGCAGCTGTGCAGGCGTTTCGCCGCGATCAACTTCTCGCTTAGGATTGTATCATGCCCAAAAAGTACATCGATATCATGGACACCACGTTTCGCGACGGCTTTCAGTCGGTCTTTGGCGGCCGGGTGCTGATGGAAGATTTCCTCCCCGCCGTCGAAGCGGCGATCGAAGCGGGGATCCACCATTTTGAGTTCGGCGGCGGTGCGCGTTTTCAGGCACCGCTCTTCTATCTGCGTGAAAATCCGTTTGATATGATGGATCGCTTTCGACAGCTTGTCGGGCCCAAGGTCGATCTGCAGGTGCTCGCCCGCGGGATCAACACCGTCATGCTTGATACCGGCAGTCGGGAGATGATCGATCTCTTTGCCAAACTCTTCGCGCGCCACAATGTCACCACCGTACGCAATTTCGATGCACTCAATGACGTACGCAACCTCGCCTACAGTGGCGAAAGGATCAAAAAGCACGGCATGAATCACGAAGTGGTTGTGACGATGATGGATCTGCCGCCCGGATGCAGCGGGGCGCACGATGTGGCCTTTTACGAAAAGACCCTGCGCGAAATCCTCGACAGCGGCGTGCCCTTTGACCGTGTGACCTTCAAGGACGCCAGCGGCACCTCCAGTCCCCACAAGGTGTACGAGACGATCGCGATGGCACGACGACTGCTGGGCGAAGGGGTTCGCCTGCGCCTGCATACGCATGAGACGGCAGGCGTGAGTGTCGCAGCCTACATGGCCGCACTCGAAGCAGGTGTGACCGGAATCGACCTGGCAGCTGCACCCGTCAGCGGCGGGACGAGCCAGCCCGATATCTTGACCCTGCTGCACGCGACCAAAGGCAGCCCTTACAACCTCGGCGACCTCAAGATCGACAAGGTATTGCGATACGAAGAGCGCCTGCAGGAGTGTCTGGCGGACTACTTCATTCCGCCCGAAGCGACCCGGGTCAATCCGATGATCCCCGTCGCCCCCATGCCCGGCGGCGCATTGACAGCCAACACGCAGATGATGCGCGACGAGGGCAATCTCGGCAAGTTTGACGCCGTGATCCGCGCGATGACCGAGGTGGTCGAACGGGGTGGATATGGCACATCGGTCACGCCGGTATCGCAGTTTTACTGGCAGCAGGCCTACGCCAATGTCATGTTTGGGCCCTGGAAGCAGATCGCACCGGGATATGGCAAGATGGTTCTGGGTTATTTCGGCCGTACACCGGTCGATCCCGATCCGGAGATCGTCGCACTCGCATCGGAAAAGCTTCATCTGGATCCTACGACCGAAAACCCACTCGACATCGCCGACCGCGACGAGAAAAAATCGATCGCCTACTGGCGAAACGTCCTCAAGCGTGAGGGGATCGAGCCGACTGAAGAGAACATCTTCATCGCGTGTGCTGGCGACAAGAAAGGGATCGCATTCCTCAAGGGCGAATCGCCTCTCATGGTACGCAAAAAGAGCGATGAAGCCCCGGAATCCTCTGCTGCAAAAGCTGCAAGCGGGCACTACACCGTAACCGTAGATGGCAAACGCTACGACGTGCATGTGGCCGAGGGGGATGGGGCGGTTGCGGTCGCACCGGCAGCTGCTGCATCCGCTGCGCCCGCGGCTGCACCGACTGCTCCAGAAGCCCCGGCACCCCGCGTTGCCACCCCGGGTGCTACCGAGATCCGATCCCAAACACCCGGCAATGTCTGGAAGGTGATCAAATCACCTGGAGATCGGGTCGATGAGGGTGAGACGATCCTGATCCTCGAAGCGATGAAGATGGAGATCGAGATCGCCGCACCCCAATCGGGTACACTCGCGACCATCGATGTGGCACTCAACGACAGCGTCCAGGATGGGCAGCTGCTCGCGACACTGACGTAAATGGATCGCAGATGAGACGGATTCTGATCGTGTTTGCGGCGGTGGCAATGAGCCTGATGGTGGCCGCAGCCCAGCCCATGCAGAGCGATGCCCCGCTTGCGGCATCGGCCGACCGATCGTTCGAGACCAAAAGCATTCCGCGTCTGTTGAACGATTTTTTTACCACCACCGGCATCGGTGCGATGGTGCATCCTGAGCATGCCATCCGCACCATCGGCGGCCAAAAGGTCGATATCGCCTGGTATGAGAGCTGGGGAAGGGTGATCATGTTTGCGATCGTCTTTGTGCTTTTTTATCTCGCGATTGCCAAAGGATTTGAGCCGCTGCTGCTGCTTCCGATTGCGTTCGGTGGTCTGCTGGCAAACATTCCGATTGCCGATATGACGGGTGAGCACGGCTTCCTGGGGATCATCTACAATATGGGGATCGCCAACGAATTTTTTCCGCTGCTGATCTTCATGGGGGTAGGGGCGATGACCGATTTTGGGCCGCTGCTCTCGCATCCTAAAACCGCCCTGCTTGGTGCCGCAGCACAGTTTGGGATCTTCGGTTCGCTTGTCGGAGCTGCGGCGCTCTCACAATACACCGATCTGTTTCACTACACCATGAAGCAGTGCGCATCGATCAGCATCATCGGTGGTGCGGACGGGCCGACCTCGATCTTTATCGCTTCGGCACTCTCGCCAGAACTTCTTGGAGCCATCGCGGTGGCGGCCTATTCGTACATGGCGCTGGTGCCGGTGATCCAGCCCCCGATCATGCGCGCACTCACGACCGAGGAGGAGCGCCGGATCGTTATGACTACGACACGCAAGGTGCATCGCCTCGAAAAGCTCATCTTCCCGCTGGTGGTGATCATGATGATCGCTCTGATTCTGCCCGATGCCGCACCGCTGATGGGGGCGTTTGCCTTTGGCAACTTTGCCAAAGAATCGGGTGTGGTCGATCGTCTCAGTGGCGAGATGCAAAACTCACTGATCAACATCGTGACGATCTTCCTCGGTCTGGGGGTGGGGTCGAAATTGCGCGCCGATACCTTTTTGGTGCCTGAGACACTCGGGATTATGATCATCGGTCTGGTGGCATTCGCCATCGGCACCGCTGCCGGGGTCATCATGGGCAAGATCATGAACAAACTCTCCAAAGAGCC
>CAZWMZ010000133.1:0-1984 GCA_964634965.1 uncultured Nitratifractor sp.
GATCGAACCGGTCGTGGTGATAGGTCGGCACCATCCGCAGGTGCAAGAGAGGCGCAAAATCAATGCGCTGTTTGGTGGGTGTGCAGCGGGATAGGCTGGTTTGGACACGACGGGTTTGGCTCGGATGACCCCGGCTCTCCAGAGTGGTACCAGCCCGAAGGATCGATCCGAGTCGTTCGCGTGGTGTTGTCGCGCAGCTGCCCAATACTGTTTGGCACCCCCAGCCCCCGTCGGTCGCAAGATAGATGCGCAGCCCTTCTGTCGCCATGCCTGTCTGCAGGTGATCTCCCCGGTGCAGCGTATGGGTGCACCAGTGTGCGACGGATTGATTGTTGATCTGCAGGCGAGCATCTGCCCCGGTCAGGGCGATGCGTATCGTACCGAGTGCTTCAAAGACCGCACCTCCCATCGTGATCTCCAAAACGGCCGCATCGGGTTGATTGCCCAGCAGTCGATTGGCCCAGGCTGCGCTGTAGCGGTCGGCCGGGCCGCTTTGGGTGATGCCGATGTTGCCGTATCCGTATCGACCTCCATCTTCGATGAGCGTGAGCATGCCCGGATCGATCACACGCATACGGCTCACAAATGACCTCCGTTGGCGCGAAAGGTCTCGGCATCGATCGGTACAAAACGGACGCGATCGCCCGGAGCCAACAGCGAAGCATTCTCGCGCCCGGGATCAAACATCGCAAGATAGGTTCGCCCCAGGATATTCCATCCGCCGGGTGAGTCGAGCGGATAGACTGCACTCTGGAGATTGGCGATGGCAACCGAGCCTTTGGGTATGTGCGATCGGGGGCGATCGAGTCGCGGGGTGGCGATGCGCGGATCGTTGGTACCCAGATAGCCAAACCCCGGCGCAAAACCGATAGCATAGACGCGGTAGATCACCTGGGTGTGGTGTGCGATCACCTCGTCGATACTCAGGTGGTTGTGCCTCGCTACGCGCTCGAGATCGTATCCGACACGCGGATCGTACCAGGTGGGTATGGTGATCGTTTTGGGTGGGGGCAGGGGTGTGTCGTTTTCGCTTTCGATCTGTTCGATGGTGGCATAGAGACTCGCAGGATCAAAACGGTGACGATCGAACTGGATGTAGAGCGTCGCGTAGGAGGGGATCACTTCGATGATACCGGGGATGCGAGCTTGATGCAGACGGCGATAGAGGCGCATGATCTCTGCCGAGATCTCCGGATGAATCTCTTCACCAAAGACGATGGTGATCGCATCGAGACTGGCGATGCGATAGTATCGGTCGCTCATGTGCCTGCTGCCTCGATGCTTGTGCGCAGGCGGTGAGCGATCCTGAGTGCGTCGGGGTGGTCACCATGGATGCAGAGCGACTCGGCCTGCATAACAAGCGGTTTGCCGTCGAAGCTCAGCCATGTGCCATCGCGGAGGTAGCGTTCGGTGCGTCTTGCGATCGCTTCAGGATCGCGCAGAAGCGCATCGGGATGGGAGCGGGGCAGCAGGGATCCGTCGGCAGCATAATGGCGATCGGCAAAAAGCTCCCGGATCGGTTCGATGCCGTACCGCTCGGCGATCGCTACGTGGGATTGGTTGTGCGGGGTTGCTTGCAACATTACGGAGAGATTCGCATCGAGATCAGCCAGGGTCGCAACGACGATCTCAAATCGATGCAGGTCGTGCATCATGTCGTTGTAGAGTGCACCGTGGGGCTTGACGTAGTGCAAGGTCGTCCCCTGTGCGAGCGCCATCGCCTGGAGGGCGCCGATCTGATAGAGCAGCCATGCGCGCAGCGCTTCATCATCCAGCGGGATTGAACGTCGTCCGAAATGCTCGCGATCTGGATAGCCAGGATGCGCCCCGATCGTGACACCATGCTGTTTAGCCTGGACAATCGAATGACGCATGATCGTCGGCGACCCTGCATGCACCCCGCAGGCAATGTTGGCCTGATCGATCAGCGCAAACAGTTCGGCATCGTTGTCAAGACCTTCGCCCAGATCGCAATTGAGCAGCA
>CAZWMZ010000134.1:0-7429 GCA_964634965.1 uncultured Nitratifractor sp.
GGCATGTAGGTGTTGCGGGTAATGACGACCTTGGTGTAGCCGATCCTGGCCCAACGAAAGAGGGTCGGGATGTGTATCGGGCTGATGTGAATGCAGCCGTGACTCATCCAGTTGACGCTTCCTTTATGGAGTGCATGCCCCTGAGGGGTGAAAAAGATGCTGTAGTCCATGTTGTTGATGCCGCTGGGATCGGGATAGTCCTGGGACATATGGAACCGTTTTTTGCGCAGTACAGTGTAGATACCCGATGGGGTAGGAAAGTCGTTTGCTCCGGAGGTGATGGGGCCTGTGAACCAGACAATGCCGTCGCGATCGACTGCATAAAAACGCCCGTCGCTGCCCTGTTCGCGCACCGATACGACGATAAAATCACGCCCTTTCAGGTCGATGCGGGCTTCGTCGCCGGTATCGGAAATGACATCAAAGAGGGTTTTGGAGAGCGGGATCACCTCGCGGGCGCCTGCCGATGCGATCAACAACAGTATCCCCAATACGATGGTGCGCAAAAGAGAAAAAAGGTGTATCATAGAGGTGCCTTAATCGAACAGGATAGATTCTTTGAGGGTATTTTACCTAAAACTGTTTGGTTTTTCTTGAGAATCCCTCTCTTTGAATCCTCAGAGAGAACTTCGTAGTGCGTGCTATCGCCGAACGCACCAATCCAAAGGCCTCTGCACAGAGCAGCATGCCTGTTTTGTTTCAGGCTTGGATTGCGGGTATTCTCGCGTGTATTTATCCTCTCTTAACCCCAAACACGCTACAATATCCGCGTCTTGAGGGCAATGATCAGTAGGGATACGCAAGCCGAACGGATTGTCAGCAGACGGTCACGGGGACCCAAAACCCACACAACATCACAAGGAACTACCATGAAAAAGTTTTTCGGACTCTTCCTCGCACTGGGCGCGTTTGCGCTGGCCGGTGAAGAGGGAGGCAAAACGCTGGTCGAGGCGTACTCGACAGTCGCGGCCGGTGTCGGTCTGGGTCTGGCAGCCCTCGGTGGCGCCATCGGTATGGGACATACCGCAGCAGCAACGATCGCCGGTACAGCACGCAACCCCGGTCTGGGTGGCAAGCTGATGACCACCATGTTCATCGCACTGGCGATGATCGAAGCGCAGGTTATCTACACCCTCGTTATCGCCCTGATTGCGCTCTACGCCAACCCATTCCTGGGATAATCTCAGTACCTTTTAAGGAGCGGGTGGATACAATTCCACCCGTTTCAATCCTACCCGATGCTCTCAGGCATCGCTTTCCACGCGGCAGTGGTGGAACGGTAGACACGCCAGCTTGAGGGGCTGGTGGGCGCAAGCCCGTGGAGGTTCAAATCCTCTCTGCCGCACCATCTATTTTCTTCCCACTTTTTATCTATTTTTATTTTTAATATCAACAAAATAGCAAAAAAACAATATATTTCTAAAGAGAGTTTAAGTAAGAGTACTTTATTATTTTGCGTTGCCAAACCTGTCGTAGCAGACGCAACAAACCGAAAATCGAATGGCTGAAGAGACTCCAGTGCGTCGCACCGGAGAGGAGACGGTTTGTTCGCGGTAATCCTGGGGTGTGTGCTGAGGCCAATGCCCTGCAGGCAGTCGACAGGCGATCCGCAGTTGTCAACGCGGGAAAAGCGGTGGGGGCTTTAACCCTGACATAAGGGTGTGGCTACTATAATATCTTAAATCTATCAAAAGGAAAAGAAGCATGACAAAAGCTGAATTTGTTGAATTGGTTAAAAGCGAAGGCGGTTTCGAAAGCAAGGCGTTGGCCGAGAAGGCTGTCAAAGCTTTCACCGATGCCATCACAGAGGCACTGAAAAAACGTGAGACGGTTACGCTGGTAGGATTTGGTACCTTTTCGACCGCTGAAATTCCTCCGCGCGAAGGCAAGGTTCCCGGAACCAACAAGAGCTACAAAAAGCCCGCGTATACAGCTCCGAAATTTAAATTTGGCAAGACGATCAAAGACGCCGTCGCCTGACAAGCTTTCCTCTCTATCTCCACCGGTGCTTGACCGGTGGGAATTTAATCCTTCTCTCCCTTCTCCTCACGTTTCTCAAACCATTTTTTTACCCGTTTGAATGTCTGCTCAAAGACGCCCTGGTGTGGTCGGCTCTCGATGCCAAAACTCTCCTGCAGCTGGGTTAGGGCTTCACGCTGTTTGGCGGTCAGTTTGCGCGGCAGGGTCATTTTGATCTGTGCGATGAGCCGTCCCCGGCGGCCGCTGTGGACGTCCGCGACCCCCTCGCCGTCAAACACAAACTGTTCACGATCGCGGGTGCCGGGTTTGAGGTGGAGTTCGAGTTCGCCGCGCAACGACGGGATGGTGATGGTTTCCCCAAGAACACACTGAGTAAAAAAGACCGGCACTTCGATATAGACATCGTTTCCGTCGCGGACAAAATGTTCATCCTCTTCGACGAAAAAGGTCACATAGAGATCGCCGCGACGGCCATGTTTGTCGCGATTGCCGTATCCCTGGGCACGCAGACGGTTGCCGGTATCGACTCCGGCGGGAATCTCCAGCGTGACGGTCTCGCGCTGGGTGGTGTAGCCTTTGCCGTAGCAGGTGCGGCATTTGCGTGCGGCGATGCGGCCTGCTCCGTGGCATCGGGGGCACTCCTGAGCAAAGGTCATAAATCCCTGGCGCATCACCACCTGGCCCTGGCCGCCGCAGGTGGCGCAGGTCTCCAGCGCTCCCCCTTCAGCTCCGGTCCCTTCACAGGCTTCGCAGGGGACTTTGAACTCGATCTCAAAGGATTTGCGTACCCCAAAAACGGCTTCGTGAAAATCGAGCCGCAGTTCGATCTCGAAATCGAGAGGATAGCGGGCTGAGGGGTCGCGGCTCGTACGTGAAAATCCTCCACCGAAGCCTCCGCCAAACATGGAGTTGAAGATATCCATGATGTCGTCCATGCTCCCGGCATGAAAGCCAGCGCCCTGACGCTCCAGACCCTCTTTGCCATAACGGTCGTAGATCTGTCGCTTTTCGTCGTTGCTGAGCACCTCGTAGGCTTCGTTGATCGCTTTGAACTTCTCTTCGGCCTCGGTATCACCGGGATTCTTGTCCGGATGGTACCGGACGGCCAGTTTGCGATAGGCTTTTTTGATCTCGGCGCCGCTGGCATCGCGGCGTATCTCTAAAATAGCATAATAGTCCATCGATTCCATCGGTTTGACTCCTTGCAGGATCGTATCCCCAAATCCTGAAATAGAAATACACGACTTTGAAGAGTTTTATTTCGAGATTTGGGGGTATCGGAAATGGTTGCGCGCATTCTACCATACTTTGATATAATACTTGTCAAAAAATGAGGAGAAGAGAGGATGATAACGCACGTTGTAATGATTCGGTTTCGCGCGGGAGTGACCGACGAGGCGATTAGAGCGATTGAGCAACGGATCGCAGCACTGGCGGGACGGATTCCGGGGCTGGAGTCGATGGAGACCGGGCGCAATTTTTCCCCGGAAGAGCGGGCGATGGATCTGGTGCTGATTGCACGACTGACGACGCGGGAAGCTTTGGCAGGATACGCGATCCATCCGGAGCATCTCGCAGTGATCGATGCCCTCAAGCCGCTGGCCGATTATACCAAAGTGGTCGATTATGAAACAGACGATTGAGCCGTTTGAAAATCTGGTCGATGCGTTTGGCGCGCTGCCTGGCATTGGCCGCAAAAGTGCCATCCGGTTGGCCTATCACATTGCGATGGAGGATGGCTTTGTTGGTGTCAAGCTCGCCCATGCGATCGAAGAGGCGGTCGAGGGGATTCGTGCATGCGTTCATTGCCACAACATGAGCCAGGATGAGCTCTGCTCTATCTGTTCTGATACCACTCGCGACCGTTCGCGTCTCTGCATCGTCCAGAGTGCACGGGATATCCTCACGCTCGAAGAGAGCGGTCAATACAACGGAACTTACTACGTTGTTTCGACGCTTGAGGATATGGATACAGCGCATCTGTTGCGAGCGACCGAAGGGGTTGAGGAGGTGATCTTTGCTTTTCCTCCCAGCATTGCGACCGATACGATGATTCTCTACATCGAGGAGAAGCTTTCGGAGCGCGATCTACTCTTTACGCGCATCGCGCAGGGGATCCCAACAGGCGTCGAGCTTGAAAACGTCGATACGCTTTCACTGGGACGTGCGCTTGAAGGGAGAGTGCGTATCTGAAACAGGGCGAGCCGCTGAAAAGGCGTTTGCAGGGTATGCTCTTTTGCGATGGGGTTATGTGGTGGGTCTTGGGGAGTGCTCAGCGGCAACATATGGGTCGCCGCTGGCTCTAAAAGGAACAGAAAAGCAGGTCGATATCAATAGAGACCAAATTTGCCGTCGGCGCGTTTGTACATGACGCGCATCTTGCCTTCGTGATCGTTAAAGACGATGAACTGACGTTTGTTGTCGGTACGCAGTGCCTCGATCGCTTCGTCAAAATCCATCGGCTTGTGCAGTTCGAGATCCATTGGAACGATTTCAGGTTCGGATTCGCCGTTTTGGTCGCGTTGTTCGAGAACCGCTTCGGCTTCGCTGCCGAGCTCTTTGAGGCTGGTGTGGTTGTGATTTTTGATCTTGTCGGCATAGCGTCGCAGGCTCTTCTGGAGGCGATCGGCGGCCAGATCGATGGCGGCATAGACGTCTTTGTCCTTCTGGGTGATGACGACGGTATTTTTATCTTTGAGGTTGAGGACAAATTCGGTGTTGAATCCTTTTTTGCCGTTTTTGGTATCGCCGGAGATAATGACGTTGGCCGAGATGATGTCGAGATTGTACTTCTCCATTCCGTCGAGGGCGGCGTGGATGTAGTCTTTGATCGGATCGGTCAACTCAAAATGTCTTCCTACGATGCTGCGGTTCATTGTCTATCCTTTGGTTCGAAAATTCTCCATTGCAGGTATTCCAAAACCTTAATGGTAGATAAATTATAACGAAATTTAGATCAACAACGGATGAAGCAGCCCCGGCGCCATGCCGAGGTGGCGGCTGGGCACTGGTGGGTATGGTACGGTTAGAGGTGCTGAATCGTGCGGCGGTGGTAGGTGTACCCTGGATCTGTCGACCAGGCGGAGCCGTTGATGGCGGCTGTGCTGTCGGGGTCGCGGTAGTGCACATAGGTATCGATCAGCAGCACCGCATCCTTTGCGGTGATCGGATTGCTTCCGATTTTGTTGGTGCAGGTGGAGTTGCTGCCCAGGTACCGTACGTTGACCACGACATGGTATCCCTGGCCGGCTTTGGTCTGGTTTTGGTTGCCATCGATGTCGGAGGTGATCTTTTGGATGCACTTTTTGGCTGTGGCAGCCATGAGAGCATACTCAGTGTAGCTTTTGGCGTATAGGATCGACTGCTCCTTACGGTACTGGGCAGTGGTCTCCTGGACCATCTTGCCTGAGAGGTTCATGATGAACGCACCGATGGCGGCCATCACCACGAGAACGATGATCGCCGTGATCATCGAAAAGGCCGGTCGCATTGTCTGCGATTGGTTGGGGTGAAGGTTGGTTATGTGAGGATTCATCGTATTACCGCCTTTTCTTTGCAGAGGGAGATGGTGCTGCCGGTGGCGATCCGTTCGATTGTGCAGAGCTTGATCCGAATGGAGTTGATCTCCTTGCGAAAACGGAAAACACTGACGTTGCGCAGGAGCAGGGTACGGGTAGCATTGTCTTTGTGGTTTTCGCCCAGCCAGGGCTGATATCCGTATCGCAACTCCAGATCCCAGGTTGGGGTGCCGCTGATGTTGTGTTCGTTGGTCGGGACGACGGCAAACGCAGAGTTGGCGAGTCGATAGGATTCACTGTAGACCATTGCTCCGGCTGTCCGGTCGCCTCCACCGGTAAAGTTCAGCTGTGTGTCGCTTGCGGCCTGGACAGGGAAGATGCATCCGTTGCTGGTGTACATGCAATCTGCTCTGTAGCTGCCGTTGGTGTCTTTGTAGTGAGGGGTACCGCGAAAGACAACGGCTGGTTTATTGCTGCCCAGATAGTAGCCCGATGTCAGGTTCAGATCGGTCAGTCTGGAGGAGGGGGTGACCAGCGTGCTGAAGGTGCTGTTGTTGATGTCGCAGTAGCCATTCCAGGCGGGCAGGCTGCGCAGGTTGAAGCTGTCGTGATCGTATCCGATCCACTCAAGCATCCGGAATATGTCGACTTTGTCGATCGGCACTTCGCCGGCAGGGTAGAGATCGGTTCCGTAGGTGTTGCCCGTATAGGCTCCAGTGGCATCGGGCGGTCTGCGTGCGATGAGACTGCGGTCGATCCGATCGGTCAGACGGTTGGCCAGCAGGTTGACGGCCAGCTCGGTCTTGACTCCGGCGCGGTGGACGGCACGCTGCATGAGGTAGGCTTGATAGGCCTGGACAATCATCTGCGAGCCGATGGAGGCGACGATGCCGAGGATGACGATCACGAAGATCAGCTCCAGCATCGTAAAAGCGTTGCGAATCGAGCGAAAAGGTGTTGCGTGTTTCATATGGATCCCCTCGAGGTGGGTAGAGCGCTTCCGATGTTGCACATAAACCCTTTGAGTATGATTTCTTTGTTCTCGATCTCATCAACCGATGTGTTGTTCAGGTCGGTGGTCAGTTTCACGGTAAACTGCTTGACGTTGGTGGTGCCGGGTGTGGCTTTGGCAGGATTGGAGTAGGCACAGCCGGTTGATGATGCACAGGTCGAAAAATCTGATGACGACGCGTCGTCAATGAGATAGACGATGTCGGTATGGATGGTGATGTTTTGATCGATATACTCCCCCTGATAGCTTTCGTTTTCGGCTCGGCCGACTTTGTTGAGGTTGGCAATGGTGAGGTTGGTGTCGGTGTTGTGAAAATCATCCAGATCGTCCGAGAACATCTCGGTGCCGTTTCCGTCGGGATCGAGCCCAAAAGAGGTAGCAGGTGTAGCGAAGACGCCCGTTTGGATGGAGCGCAGTGCCGCGGCGGTGCTGTTGAGTTCGGTGCGGGATTTGAGGGCGCCATTGGTACTGTTGGTCTCCAGTACGCCGTGCTGCCCTCCCAGGGTGTTTTGCTCATCCCAGGCATAGGTCATGAGAGCGTTGGCGTGTGCCGCAGCGATGGCGATCGACTCTTGCGAGGTCGCCTGCATGCTGCTGCGGATAGCAGTGCCGATCATCATGGGGGCGGTCATCAGCACCAGCCCCATGATTACGATGGCGAAGATCAGTTCGATCATCGCGATTCCACGCCGCAAGGGCGCATGGGTAGTATCGGGATATGTTTTCACCAGTTCATCCTTTTGGCAGGTTCATAGCTGGAGTCGGTACCGGTGACTTTACCGGTGTTGCCTACGCCCGACCAGTTGGCCGGTCCGAGGAATTTGACGCGATAGTATGTGGTGTTTTTGTCACCATAGATCAGCCACGGCACGACAGGCGGATAGTAAACGTATGCCGTCGTGGGACGACCGGTCAAGGC
>CAZWMZ010000135.1:0-3225 GCA_964634965.1 uncultured Nitratifractor sp.
CTGAAAAAGCCGTCAAACTCATACAACGCACCCTGTTGATGAGGATTTTCGCCGTAGCGGGTTTGGAACACTCGCTTGCCGGTGATAAACTGATGGGCACCAAAGCCGTTATTGAAGCGGCGGTTCATGTAGTTGGCGATCATGCTGTCATACGCGGCGGTATGCTCGTACGCTTTGATCATCAGATCACGGCGGAAGGTCGTATCGTCCTGGCCTGTTTCAAGGGCGGTTAGCACGCGATCGTAATCGGCCGTATCGGTGACGATGAGGACATCCTGGAAGTTTTTGGCAGCACTGCGCACCATCGTCGGGCCGCCAATATCGATGTTTTCGATGATTGCATCAAAATCGTCGGTCCGCTCGATCGTGGCCTTGAACGGATAGAGGTTGACACACACAAGGTCGATGCCTGTAATTCCAAGCTCTTCGGCCTGTTTTTGATGCGCAGGGTCGCTGCGTTTGTATAAAATCCCGCCGTGTACGTAGGGGTTGAGGGTCTTAACCCGCCCTTCAAAACATTCGGGAAACTGCGTCACCTCATCTATCTCGATGACGTTGATGCCTGCTTCGCGAAGCACACGATGGGTTCCGCCGGTGGAGACGATCTCCCATCCGAGCGATGCAAGCCCCTGGGCAAACTCGACGATTCCGGTTTTGTCACTGACACTGAGTAATGCTCTCACGGTAAATGCCTTGTCGATAAAGTATCGGCATTATACCGTAGAGCGGCTTCTTATCCGTTTTTGACGGCGCGGCCCAGATCCCACATCGGCAGGAAGATACCCAGTGCCATCAGGAGCACCAATCCAGCGATGAAGAACATCATGATCGGCTCGATGTAGGCTGCGAGGTTGTCGATGATATCCTGGAAGCGCATATCGTAATAGTCCGTGACTTTGCCCAGCATCGCATCGAGCTGACCTCCAGCTTCACCCGCACGGATCATCTGCAGCAGCATGTTTTCAAACAAGCCCGTCTGTTCAAACGCATCGGCCAGACTCATACCGCGTCCAATGTTGGCGTTGACGGTGAGAAGCTTTTCTCGGATATAGAGGTTGTCCACCATACCCACAGCCGTGTCGAGTGCTTCGGAGACCGGGATACCCGAACGAACCAGCTCACCAAAAATGAGGGTATATCGGTGCATGGTGGAGAGGAAGATCACCTTGTTGATCAGGTAAAATTTTGGATGCAGGAGCATGCGATCGATTCGATATTGAAACTCCTCATTGTTTCGATACGAGTAGATCAACAGATAGACGCCAGCAATCATACCAATCAACAGCCACAATCCGTAGTGCGAAAAGGCATACTCGATCGCCAGCAGGATCTTGGTCGGTACCGGCAGCTCGGTGTGCAGCTCTTCAAAAATCTTGCGGAATTTTGGTACAACCACCATGATCAAGACGGTAAATGCGATTGCCATAGCTGCCAGCGTGATCAGCGGTGTACGGATCGCTTTTTTGAATTTGTTGGTATTGTCTCGGATGCTCTCAAGAATGTCGGCCAGCTTGTGGTAAGCCTCGGAGATGTTACCGGTACTCTCCCCCAGTTTGGTCATGGCAACCGCAACGCGACCGAAATCGTCCGCATAGGGCTTCATGCTGTCAGAGAGACTTTTACCGGCATTGATATCGTGACTGATGTTGCCGTATATCTCGGCCAGTCTTGGGCTCTGAGTGTTGGCTGCGACATCGCTCAGCGTATCGTGTACGGGTATCCCCGCATCGACCATGACGGCGATCTGTCGGATCGAGGAGATCTTTTGATCGATGCGGATTTTGCCTTTGGATTTTTGCTTCAGATTGCCGAAGAAATTACCGATCATACTCTCAAGCGGAGCCGAGGTCTCCTCAGTCTTGACCACAATGGCCCCCTGATTTTCCCGCTTGGCCTTTGCGATGGCGGCGCGCTTGTTCGGTGCCTCAAATACACGGGAGAAGCGATCCCCCTTTTTGACCATGGTGACTTTAAAATACATGTTACAACCTCGCTACTCGGAATATCTCTTCGACAGTGGTATTGCCTTGTTCAGCTTTCATTATACCATCTTGAAGCATCGAAACAAACCCCTCCTGGTTGGCCTGATTGGTCAAAGCCTCCTTTGAGACGCCCGAGGCGATCATGTGCGCCGTCGTCTCGCTAATGGGGAAAACCTCGGAGATCATCTCCCGACCGAGATAGCCGGTGTGTTGACACTCCTTGCATCCTTCGCCTTTGTAAAACGTCGCCCCTGGCGTCGCATACGGTGCGATCTCCTCCTGCAGTTTTTCAGTCAACACCGTTGGCGCTTTGCAGTGCGGACAGATCTTGCGCACCAGTCGCTGCGCCTGGATCGCCACCAGCGCTCCGCTGACGAGGTAGCTCTCGATGCCCATATCCAGGATACGGGTCACCGCACTGATGGCATCATTGGTGTGCAGCGTCGAAAGCACAAGGTGCCCGGTCAATGCCGCCTGGATCGCGATGCGCAATGTCTCCTGGTCGCGGATCTCCCCGATCATGATCTTGTCGGGGTCCTGGCGCAGAATCGAGCGCAACGCATTGGCAAACGACAACCCCGCATTGACATTGACATTGACCTGCTGAATTCCGCTCATCTGGTATTCGACCGGATCTTCAACCGTAATGATCTTGTCTCGGACATCTCGGATGGCATTGAGCGCACCGTAGAGTGTGGTTGTCTTACCTGAACCGGTGGGTCCAGTTACGAGTACGATCCCATACGGCGCCTTGATCGCTTCGCTGAAGAGATCGTAATTGCGCTGGCTCATACCGGCGTCCTCGAGCCGGATCATCACTTTGGTCTTGTCCAAAATCCGCATAACGATCGATTCACCAAAGAGCGTCGGCAGAGTCGAGACACGAAAGTCAAATTCACGCCCGGCGACAGAGTAGGCAAAGCGTCCATCCTGTGGTTTGCGTTTTTCGGCGATGTCAAGATTGGAGAGAAGTTTCATACGCGAGGCGAGCGGATTGAAGATATCTTTGTCAAAGATAAAACTCTGCACCAGCATCCCGTCGATCCGGTTGCGTACGATACAGTTCTTCTCTGTTGCTTCAATGTGAATATCGCTGGCGCGCACCATGACCGCATCGCGCAAGATGAGATCGATCAACTTCAGAACGGCTGGGGATTCGTCGTTCTCTTTCTCAAAACCTCCCTCACGCAGATCCTGTCGAATCTCACTGATCAGACCTTTGACGCTCTGGGTCACCTCCAGA
>CAZWMZ010000136.1:0-5997 GCA_964634965.1 uncultured Nitratifractor sp.
CTCATCGAGTTCATCAGGAATAAACGTACCGGTCATCCGATACGCCAACAGGAAGATCAGTACGCCAGCAGCCGCCTCGAGCGTCGCCAAAACGATGATGACATATGCCACGGCCAATCCCTGGGTCAGCCCCAGGTGCACTGCGGCACTGGCCAGCATCAAGATCACCGCATTGAGCAACATCTCCAGCGAAAAGAAGACCTTCAAAAAGTCGCTGCGGTTGGTGACGCCAAACAGACCCACCCCAAAGAGCAGCATCGCAAAGATCACGTCGATATAAAACTGGGTCATTGAGCACCCCCTTCGTGTTTGAGCGTGTGGAGCATGCGGATGCTTCCGTAGAGAATGCTGGCAGCTGCCACCCCAAGGAAGACCGCCAGATACGCATAGTGATCGGTCAAGACCCGCACCTGCTCATCGAGCGAGACGGTGTGGTGCGCTTCTGCGTGCGTCGGCAACGAGAAGATCACCACCAGCAATCCGATCACCACGACAGCGACCACCGTCACCGCCCACGGTCGAATTTCGTATTGGGGAAATCGGGTTCCCACGACCGTGACACCAAACAGCGTCAAGACCACAATGCCACCGGTATAGACAAAGATCTGAAACAGTCCCAGCAGTTTCAGGTCAAGCGAGATGTAGTAGATGCCCAGCATAAACATCATCAAAATAAATGCCAAGACAGAGGGGACGGTGTTTTTTTGCATCAAGCTCATCACGGCCAACACCATGACAATGGCCAAAATCAAGGTATTCATGATGCGTCTCCTTTCGGTGCTTCGGTTTGAGCTGGCTCTTCGGCCGCTTTTGCTGCTTCGGCTTCGGCCTTTTTCTTAGCGGCGGCTTCGGCTTTTTTGCGGGCTTTTTCTGCCTCTTCTTCTTTTTTCTGTTCGATCCACTCGTCGGTCACACCTGAAGTAACCCAGTAGTCTTTGATCACATGATCGAGTCCATCGGTTACCATCTCCAAGGTTCCGCCGCTGAGCTTGATCGCTTTGTCGGGCTTGGTGGGACAGACATCTTCGCACAATCCACAGAAGATGCACACCCCCAAATTAACCTCAGGCAACGCTTTGGGGCGCTTGATGGGCAGATCGGCCATCACGATCGCATCGACTGGACAGATTTTTTCGCACGCGGCACATCCGGTACAGATGTCGTAGCGAATCTCGTGTTGCCCTCGAAACATGGGCGAGACATGCGCAACCTCTTTGCGCGAATCGCGTGTCGCCTGACGGGGTTCGCGAATCGCCTGAGTGACGCGGGTGAGACTTTTGAGTATTTTGAGCATCATGTTACACCCCCAGCAGATAGACTTTGGCAAAGGCGATCCAGGCCAGATTGAGGATCGCAGCCGGCGTGAGCCAGCTCCAGCAGAATTTGAGCATCTGATCCAGGCGCAGGCGTGGGTTGCTTGCACGGATCGACACCATCACGACCGCCAAAACGACGATCTTGAGAAAGAGACAGAAGAAGCTGTCAAAAAAGAGTCCGCGGAATCCGCCGAAAAAGAGGACGATCGACGCAGCCGCCACCACCAGGATCTCGGTAAATTCAGCAAATTTCAGCAACACATAGTTGGTTCCGCCATACTCGGTGTAGAAGCCATAAACAATCTCCTGCTCCGCATCGGGAATGTTAAAGGGCGGCTGCTCCAGAATCCCCAGCATTGCGATGATAAAGATCACCGCACCGGGCAGCAGAATCAACGTCGTCAGCCAGGTATTGGCTGACTGGATCTCAAACAGATTCATCGTCCCAAAGAGCAGCGCCGGCGAGAGAGCCGCGAGAAAAAAGGGCGCCTCCATCGAGATCATCTGCGCCAGGATACGCATACTGCCCAGAAACGAATATTTGTTGTCCGAACCAAAACCGGTCAAAAAAAGCAAAAAGGGCTCGGCACCAATGAGCACCACCAGACCCAGGACACCGTAGGCCGTATCGAGCACGGCATGGCCATCGTGAATCAGCGGTGTCCAGGGAATCAAGATCACCGGCAGCGCCGCTACGAGCGGGATAACGATCGGCAGGATATTGAACAGATAAGGGTCGGCGGTTTTGGGCGTAATCGACTCTTTGGCCAGCAGCTTAAAGACATCGAAAATCGTCTGAAGTGATCCGCCCGGTCCGTTGTAGTGCGGACCAACACGTTTGTGGATATAGGCCAACGTTTTGCGCGAAAAATAGAACACAAAGAACGTCCAAGCCAACAGAAAAATCAAGCCGGGAAACACAAAAATGTAGAACAACATTTCACCCATGCCCATGTCTATCTCCTTGGTTATCGATCGAGGTCGCCCTGGCAGATGTGCATACTACCATAGAGCAACGGAATATCCGACAGCGTCTTACCGCGCAGCAAGTGATCGAGCATCATCGTGTGGTTGACACTGGGCGCCTTGATCTTGAGGCGATACGGCGAGGTTGCCTTCTCCTCGGTCACCAGATGCATCAAGAGCTCCCCCCGTGCCCACTCAACGCGCGAGACGGCTTCGCCGGCGGGAAGCTTTTTGGGGATGCGTACCAGATGATCTTTGGTCGGATTCATCTCCTCAGCAGCGATCCCTTCGCGCAACTTAGCAATCGCCTGCTGCATCAAATCCATCGATTGGTTCAGCTCTTTGTAGAGAATCAGCAGACGATCGCGCGTGTCGCCGTTGCGGGTTCCGACATACTTCATCTCCAGTTCGCCATAGGCAGCGTACGGCTCATCAAGCCGCACATCGACCTTCGCGCATGTCGAGCGTGCGATCGGGCCGGCGAGGTAGTAGGTATCGACATCCTCTTTGGAAAAGACACCCAGCCCTTTGGCGCGCGTGGTCATGAGGGGGTTTTTCATAAAGATATCTTCGATGGTATCGCGCACACTCTCCCATTTTGCGATGGCCTGCTCTACACGCCCAAACCACGCTTCGGGATCGGGCAGCGGATACCGCACGCCTCCCGGTTCGATGCTGGCGGTTGCGACGCGCGCTCCGCTGTAGTCTTCGAGGACATCCAAAAAGGCCTCTCGAACATCCAGCAGCCACATCAGAAAGGTCTGCAAGCCCATCGTACCAAAGAAGCCTCCCATCGAGATCAGGTGCGATGCGCTCCGTCCTGTCTCACCCAGGATGACTCGCATCAGGCGCGCAAAGCGCGTGATCTCTTTGCCTGCGATCTCTTCGACCGCCTGCGAATAGCAGATCATTGGATTGGTGTTGTCCATAAAACAGGTGCGCTCTACGGCCACGATCGATCCGACAAAATCCTTGCGTTCAACCAGATGCTCAAGGGCTCGCCAGACATATCCGATGTCGGGCTTGACCTGCAAAATGTTTTCGCCATCTACATACACGCGCAAGCGAATCGGGCCGCTGGCGGGGTGTGTCGGCCCCCAGTTGAGAACCGTCTGGCTCCCCTCGTGGCCTTCGTTTTGCTCATGCGCTTCGTACTCATCGAAGTACTCCTGCGTGATACCGCCGATGTTCTCGACCAGCTTCTTTTCATGCGCGTAGTGATCGAAATCTTTGCGAAACGGAAAGAGACCGTAATAGTCGTTGCTGATGAGGAAGTAGCGCAGATCGGGATGCCCTTCGAACGTAACACCAAAGGTCGAATAGGCCTCCAGTTCGTGCCAGTCGGCGCTGGGCATCAGCGGCGTGATCGAAGCGATCGTGCACCGATCCAGTTCACGGGGAAGATCGACCTTGAGCCAGACGTTGCGACGATGGCGTACGTCCTCAAGAAAATAGTTAATCTCCATCCGCTCTTCGGCGATAAAGTCGGTCGGTGAGACCGTTGAGCAGGTTTTGACGCCCGCATCGATCAGTGCTTCGACGACGCGCAACAGATCATCAGGGTTGTTGAGTTTGGCCTTGAGCCAGGTCTCTTTGTAGGGCTCGACGTATGCGACGTCAAAGCCTTCGAGTAGTTGTTTCAATGCTTCCATGGCCGCTCCTTAATATTTCATCTCGTGCCACAATCCGCCCAGATCGGCTGCACCGCGCTCGCCTTTGCGCATCTTCTCTTTGATCTCATCCAGACCGGCGATGATCGCTTCGGGGCGTGGAGGACACCCGGCGACAAACACATCGGCAGGCATTATCTCCGACGTGTTTTCGACCACCGAGAGGGAGTCGTTGTACGGTCCGCCATCGAATGCACACGCTCCGATCGCCAGCACATAGCGCGGCTCGGGCATCTGCTCGAACGTCCGCAGCAGCGCCGGCAAGATCTTTTTGCTCACCAGACCGGTGATCACCATGATATCGGCCTGGCGCGGAGTGGGCGTCATGATATAGCCGTAACGCTCCCAATCATACCGCGGCCCCATGGCAGCCAGCATCTCCAGCGAACAGCATCCGCTGCACGCATGAACGATCCATGGGGATTTGCTGCGCGAGTAGTTGAAGAAATCAAGAATTTTTGCCATGGCGGTACTCCTTCATCGATACAGTAATGGCGATAAACAACAGCCCGCCAAAGACCATCGCCCATTTCAATGCCGATGCCGAATCGGCAAACACAAACAGGCTGAAAAACAATCCGGCCATATCAAAAACAATGAACGCAATTCCGAAAACAAAATAGTCGAAATTGGCCTTCATCGGTACTTCGGAACTGGGCGGCAACCCACACTCAAAGTGATCGTTCTTGATGTCGTTGGGACGATACGGTGCGACACTGATCCCCAACAGATACAACAAGATCACGCCGATGGTTACACCGACAGCGAAAAAGAGGACGGTACCCATGGTCTCTATGCTCCTTTGTTGGAATAGCTATCCAAAAAGCATATCAGATACCACCGCAGAAGCAGGTGTTTGCTCCAAAACCCTTTTTCTCTTTTGGGTGACCTGTTACTATCGGTAGCAAATTACAACAAATGATTATTTTATCTTATAATAAAATGTTATGAATGTATCAAATTGATCTTATCATGAATCGGACGCTTAGGTTGGGACTGAGGCTGCCTGCAACTGATCGCGCAGGGTACGCTTGAGGACTTTACCGGTGGCATTTTTGGGCAGGGCGTCGATGACATGAATCTGTCGGGGGAGCTTGTAGTTGGCCAGGTGTGCACGCAGGTGCTGGCGCAATGCCGCTTCGTCGATGGCATCGACCCCCTCTTCGAGTTCGAGATACGCCACCGGGATCTCACCACTCTTCTCATCCGCGATACCCACCACCGCACTGACCTTGACACCATCAAAATCATCGATCACCTCTTCGATCTCACGGGGATAGATGTTGATGCCTTTGGAGATGATGAGATCCTTTTTGCGGTCGACGATATAGAGATACCCTTCCTCATCCATGTAGCCCATATCGCCGGTCAGGAGCCAGCCGTTGATGATCGTCTCTTCGGTCGCTTCGGGACGGTTGAGGTACCCCTGCATGATGTGGTCGCCTTTGAGGATGATATCACCCACTTCGCCGCGTGGCATTTCGACCATGTTCTCATCCACGATCTTGATCTCGTAGCCGGGCATGGCCGGACCGACCGAGCGGGCTTTGGGCTTTTCGATCGGGTTGATGGAGGTTGCGGGCGAACTCTCACTGAGCCCATACCCCTCCAGCAACGTAGCCCGTTTGAATTTCGCCTGCATCGCCTCGAGGGTTTGCGGCTGCAGTGCCGCCGCACCCGAAACAAAGATGCGAATGCGATTGAACCACATGAAGTACCACGGCAACTTCGCACGGGCAATGGCGTTGTAGACATCGGGCACACCAAAAAAGAGCGTGACCCGCTTGAGCAGCACCTGTTTAAAGATATTGCTAAAGGGCTGAATCGAACGGATCACGACAATCGATGCACCGATGTAAAGCGGCAAAATCACCCCAATGGAGAAGGTGAACGAATGGAACATGGGCAGGAAAACAATCGCTCTTTCCCGTGCATCGAGTCGCAGCAACACGCGAGCCGATTCGGCGTTGGAGAGAATGTTTTTGTTGGTCAACATCGCCCCCTTGGGCTTGCCGGTGGTTCCGGACGTGTAGAAAAAGACAGCC
>CAZWMZ010000137.1:0-11661 GCA_964634965.1 uncultured Nitratifractor sp.
CTACCAACATACGTGATATTTCATCTGCTTCTTTTGTCCATTGCAAACCTGTTTGCCTGGGTATATAATCGATTTCAATGCCGATGTATATCTGGGTAATCAGCTCCGCAACCGATCCGCGAGCCATTTCGATAAACCTTATCTTCTCTTTGTTGGAGTCTTTTTCCACCCCTTCAGCTATATTACTGGCAACGGAAAGCGAGCTTCTCGTGATCTGATCTTTGAAGCCAAAATCATGCGACGAAGCAAAATGGCGATACACCTCTACACTTAACCGACTGCTTCGCTTCCAAACTTCCAACCGTTCACAACGCACAACCCCCTCCTAAACTCTAAACTCTAAACTCTAAACGCTAAACGCTAAACGCTCAGCGCTAAACGCTCAACGCTTCATCCTTTCCAAACAAGACTCGGCTTATTGTTCTCATCAAACTCCACAGCCGGCATTCCCATGACATGATAGCCGCTGTCGACGTGGTGGATTTCGCCGGTGACGCCTCGGGCGAGGTCGCTGAGAAGATACATGCCGGAGTTGCCTACGTCGTGGATGGAGACGTTGCGTTTGAGGGGGGCGTTGGCTTCGTTCCACTTCAGGATAAAGCCAAACTCCCCGATACCAGCAGCTGCAAGGGTCTTGATAGGGCCGGCACTGATAGCGTTGACACGGATGCCATCTTTGCCCAGATCTTCGGCGAGGTATTTGACAGTCATGTCGAGGGTGGCTTTGGCGATGCCCATGAGGTTGTAGTTGGGGATATACTTCTCCCCGCCGTAGTAGCTCAGGGTCAGGATCGCAGCATTGTCGCTCATGATGGGGCGCAGTTCGCGTGCCAGTTCGATGAGCGAATAGACCGAAATCTCCATGGCAACGTTGAAGGCCTCTTTGGGGATATCGCTGAAGCGCCCTTCGAGTCCTTCGCGCGGTGAAAAGGCGATCGAGTGGACAAGAAAATCGATCTGACCAAAATCCTTTTCGAGCGATTCGCGCAAGGCGACGATCTCTTCGGGTCGGCTCACATCACACGGGTACAGCCGCTCTGCACACCCGAGCGCTTCGGCGATGGGGGCAAGCTTGGATTCAAAACGCTCATTGAGAAAGGTGATGGCCATCTCGGCTCCCTGTTCGCGACACGCGTTGGCGATGCCGTAAGCGATGGAACGTTTGTTGGCGATGCCAAGCACCACCCCTTTTTTGCCTTGCATAATCATAAAAAGAACCTCCAAAAAAGAAATGAAGTTATTTTACCACGATTTGGATAGAATACGATAAAGGAATCACCATGAAACGTATCCTGATCTTAACCACTGGCGGTACATTCAACAAGGTATACGATCCCATTCGCGGCGAGCTGCTGGTCGATCCAACCATCAAAACAGTCGAAACGATCGTCTCACGCTGGCGAGCCGACTATCGCACCATGGCCTGTATCGGCAAAGACTCCCTCGACATGACCGATGCCGACCGCCACGAGCTCCTCTCGGTCGTTTCACAGGCCCGCACCCAGGATATCGTCATCGTCCACGGTACCGACACCCTCGAACAAAGCGCCACCCTGATCGCCGAAGCCCAACTCGAAAAGCGCATCGTGTTTACCGGAGCCATGATCCCGTGGTCGATCGATCCGGTCGAAGCGACGGCCAATCTCGCCATGGCCGTCGGCGCCCTGCACTGGATCGATACCGATGGCGTCTATATTGCCATGAACGGTGTCGTCGATCACCACACCCGTGTTAAAAAAGATCGAAAAAAGGGGCGCTTTATTCGGGCGGATTAGGATGCGGTTCGCGCTCTTTGCCAAGGAGCTTGATCAGCGCTTCGGCTGCCTTCTCTTTCTCGACACGGATGCGGGCACGCTCGGCTTCGATCGCCTCAGGTGGATGCTCCAGAAAATAGCCGTTTTGGTAGAGCCACTTGTAGATATCGGCAGCAACGGGTCCGGCCGTACTGCCGCCGTGTCCGCCATGCTCGATCAAAACCGTGACAACAAACTGCGGGTTGTCGTAGGGAGCATAGGTGGTAATCCAGGCGTGCGACTTGCGGAAATAGGCCATATCCTCCTCTTTGACCCGCTTTTTGATCTCCTGCGGGATGGAGACGACCTGCGCGGTGCCGGTTTTGCCGGCGACGACGATGGGAAGGCCGGCTTTCTCCTTGCTCAATGTTTTGTAGGCGGTACCGGTGCGGCGGTTGCACACTTCGTACATGCCCTGACGAATGATGCGCATGTGGCGGGGGTCAAATCGAATGCGCTGGGTTGATGTCGGTACCGGTTTGCCGGCGATACGCTTGGCCAGCAAAGGGCGCGGAAGCTTTCCGGTTGCCAAAAAGGCCGTATAGCGGGCCACCTGCATCGGTGTAATGTTGTCGTATCCTTGTCCGATCGCGGCGATAACAGTCTCACCCTTGTACCAGGGGAGGTGGTAGCGCTTCATCTTCCACTTTTTGTCTGGGAAGATACCGTTGTACTCTTTGGGAAGATCGAGGCCGGTCTTGATCCCGATGCCGATGCGGTGCATCACTTTTGAGATGCGATCGATGCCGATCTTGAGGCTTTTGTTGTAGTAGTAAACATCACAGCTTTCGCGGATCGATTTGAGCAGATCGACCTCACCGTGACCCCATTTGGACCAGCAGCGAAACTTGTGTTTGCTGCGGTCGATCTGAATGTATCCATGACAGGTCTCGTTCTGATCGATGGTGCGGTTGGTGTCAGCAGCATAGCGTGAGGCTGCCAGGGCGACCCCCATCTTGATCACCGATCCGGGTGGATAGACCGCATGGATGAATTTGTTGGTAAACGGGTGACCGAGGTTGGCCTGGAGCGCACGCCAGTCCTTGTGGCTGATGCCGGTGACAAAGAGGTTGGGATCGTAGCTGGGACTGCTGACGGCCGCAAGCACTTCACCGGTAGTGCGCATGACAATCACGACAGCTGCCTGATGGTTAAGGCGTTTGTAGATGTAACGCTGCAGATCCATATCCAGATGCACCTGAAGGTTGCGGTTGCTGACGGGCTCTTTGCGCTCGAGAATCTCCAGCGCCTGGTTGCGGGCGTTGACCTTGCTGATAACAAACCCCATCTCACCCTGAAGCAGGGTGTTGTAGTAGCGCTCCAGTCCACTCTTGCCGGTACGACCAACGATCGCGACGACCGGGTCGGCCTGGTTCTCTTTGGCGTTGGATCGACCGATGTATCCAACCACGTGCGCGGCATAGTGCCCAAAGGGATAGAAGCGACGTGTCTCTGCGCTGACGCGAATCCGGGGGTCCTCAACGAGATGGGGGTAGGCACGGATCATCTGATCGTAGGAGATGAAATCGATGACCTGGATGTATTTGTGATTGTAGAGCGAATCGTGTTTGCGATAGACCTTGTGCATCAGGGTGGTATTGATATCGGGAAAGTAGTGCTGGATGCGCGAAATGACCTCGTCGAGCTGCCCTTTTTTTCGACGCAAATGCGGAGCGATTGAGAGCGAAAAGCCCATACGATTGATCGCCAGAAAGTTTCCTTTGGCGTCGGTGATCTCGCCGCGAACGGGTTTGAGATAGTTTTTGCGCTCGATGTTCTCTTTGGCCAGACGTTCATAATAAAAGTTGGATCGGATACTGATCTGGTAGAGTCGAAAAATCAACAGCCCCCACACCGCGACAAACACAAACAGGATGATCCGATAACGCATCACAACACCACCACGATGAGATCCGCAAACAGCGAATACCACAGCAGATCGTTGTAGATCAAACTGTGTGTATCCATCAACAGATCGTATCCCGTCAGCGAGAGGAGATAAAACAGGTCGATCATGGTGACGCTGATTAGTGCCACGCACAACTTGCATCGCTTGAGATACTGAATGCGCTCGTAGAGAACCAGATAGTAGAGCAGCACCGAAAAGAGCCCCATCAACAGCGGAAGCGACAGATTGACTTCGAGGTTGATCAGGTACGCCAACGGAAACAGCAGATAGGGCCAGCCGGCCCCTTCGATTCCCCGCAAGATCTGCCAGCCGGCATAGCCGACAAAGAGCGGCGGAAACACATACACCGACACCATGACCGGATAGAGGATTACCAGCAACGTCAAAAAGAGGCCAACAAGGATGCGCCTGGGCAGATCCCGAGTCAGCACGCTACTCCTCCTGCCCGATGGTGTAGATCAACGACACTTCGTTGCAGACGGGAAAATGCACGCACCGGATGCAATCGGCCCAGATTTTATGCTCAGGAATGGTCTCTTTGTCGATCTCAACGAAACCAATCGCACGAAAAAAGTCAGGCACATAGGTCAAAGCCAACACCTCCTTAACGCCCAGATGACGAGCTTCATTCAGTGTATACTCTACGATCCGGCGTCCCACCGACTGCCCTCGAAAGGCTTGATCGACCACCAGGCTGCGTACTTCTGCCAGGCGAGCAGAGTGGATGTGTAACGCCGCATAGCCGATCAGATATCCCGCCTCTTTAGCCAGCACATAGCTGCGAATGGTCGCGGCCACTTCATCATCACTGCGCCGAAGGATCACACCGGAAGCTACTTCGGCATCGACCAGCTTTTGCATAGCCGATATCTCCCGCAAAGTCGGTTTGACAAGCTCAATCATCCCATGCTCCAAAAATCGTCTCGAAAATCTCCCGATGCACCCGATCGGCTCCGCTCTTTTTGAGATTGGAGAGCGTGATGGCTCCAGGAAACGCGCGCTTGAGGGCGGCGCGCTCCTTTTGATTGAGCTTGTCGATCTTGGTAAAGACCGTCAAGTAACGCTGGTCGGGACGGATAAAGTCAGCAATGTATCCTTCGACATCGTCGTCAATCCTGGCATGCGGATGACGTGCATCGCGCAAATGGACAAACAGACGAATCGCTACCCGCTCCTCAATGTATCGTACGAGGTTTTTCTGCCACACCTCCTTGAGGCTTTTGGAGACTTTGGCGTAACCAAACCCTGGCAAATCAACGTAGCGCACCCCGTACGGCTCTTCTCCCAGTCGATACTCCACGTCGAAGAAGTTGATGAGCTGTGTCTTGCCCGGAGTCGAGGAGCTTTTAGCAAGATTTTTGCGCTGAGTCAGTGTATTGATCGTCGAGCTCTTGCCCACATTGGAACGCCCCAAAAAGACCACCTCACTCATGCTCTCTTCGAGCGAATCAGCAAGACTCTGAGCCGATTTGATAAAAGCAGCATTGACGACACGAGGTTGAAGCGACACAAAGAGCCTTTTTTAGAAGCGATTATACCCAAAGATGGGTTATGGTTCGTGCATCGGCAGACCTCAAATCCCGAAACAGAAATTCAAGCTTCGCGTCGCACCATCGCCACACCCGGCAGATCAACGTATCCCGTTTAGAGATCCGGGAGACAGCCGCTGCTGCTCCAACGCCTCACTCCTGAGTGTCAAAGCACCCCCTTGGTGCTGGGAATCCCTGCGCGCTCATTGGGCGTGACCGCACGGCGCAACGCAACGGCAAACGCCTTGAATGCTGCTTCGAGAATGTGGTGTTTGTTGCGTCCGCGTTCGTATGTCATGTGCAGTGTCAGGGGAGCATTGGCAGACAGGGCACGAAAAAACTCCTCGGCCAGCTCGACATCAAACGTACCAACACGGCCACCGATGGGCATCTCAAAGGCCAAATAGTTCCGCCGACTCAGATCGAGATCGCATCGCATGGCCGCCTCATCCATCACAACGGTAGCGTTGCCATAACGTTCGAGGTTGCGCACGGGATAGATCGCTTCGCCCAGCATGGTCCCGATGACAATCCCCACATCCTCGACGGTGTGGTGTGCGTCCACCTCCAGATCACCCTGGCAGTCGATCTCCAGATCGATCCAGGCGTGTCTGGCCACCGCTTCGAGCATGTGGTCAAAGAACCCTATGCCGGTCTGGACCGTTGCTGTACCGTTGCCGTAGAGCGCCAGACGTGCACGGATGTCGGTTTCGTTGGTTGTACGTACGTGTTCGATGATGGAGGACATGGTAAAAACTCCTTTTGCGTTAAGAAGGCCGGATCAGTTTCGTATCAGGAAGCCGCCTTCGATGTGGTGATCGCGGATAAAGTCCCGCGCCTCGTCTGCCGAACCAAAGCCCATCACCCAGACCCGATAGAGTGGAGCACCGGCAACAGTATATTTGCGGACAACAATGCGCAGCGGTCCGTTGAGGATCTTCTGGTAGCGCTTGCGGGTACGCGCCACCCCTTTGCTCTGGCGAAATGCCCCTACCTGCACACCAAAATCACTCAAATGCACCCGCGGTGGTGGAGCAGAATGGGTACGATCGGCTCTGTCGGGACGATAGATTTTGCCGGCAAATCCCAGCACCGTGAGCTTGACTCGCGCCAGGCCCGTTCGATCCAGCCCCAATCGTTTACCGGCAGCATACGAACAGTCAATAATCCGCCCTTTGACAAACGGACCTCGGTCGTTGATCCGTACGATAACGCTGCGACCGTTGGTAAGATTCTCCACCTTGACAATGGTATCCATGGGCCAGGTTTTGTGGGCAGCGGTGAGCTTGTGCATGTTGTAGATCTCGCCGTTGCTGGTGTATTGGCCATGAAACTTCGGCCCATACCAACTGGAGATCCCGCGCATCGTATCGCCAACACGCACATAGGTCGGGCGATAGGTGCGACCACGGACACGGTAGGTGCGCATGGTGGCCTTGTGCCGGGCAGCGCTGGTATAGCGCGTCTCATACAGCTCCTCCTCAGCGCATCCGGTTAGCATCGCCATCCCAATGATCACGGCAACACCGACACCCAACCGATAAGCAAAACGGGTCATAATCGATTCTCTCATTTTTTAATATGAATTATCTCCTTTTTTCCCTTCAGCTTTGTTGATGGGGTGCAACGGTCCTGCCCAATGGGGGTCGAACGTCGTCTCAATAGGGCAGACGCCGACGGTATTCGGCCTCGGTCACAGGGATCATCAGCAGCTGGCCCGGTGTAAGTTTGGCCTGGGGCAGCTCGTTGGCAATGATCAGATCGAGCGGTGTGGCATGATAGATGCGCGCCACATCGCCCAGCGTCTCCCCCGATCGGACGATGTGTGCGATGAGTCGGCGGTAGTGTTTTTTACGGTAGATATCTTTGAGCGTAGGGGGTGCATAGTGCTTGTGAAACGTCTCGAGTTTATCGGCCGGGATCGCAACCTGAACCAGGTAGGCATTCTCCGGAATACGGCTGCTGGTAATCTGGGGGTTCATCGCCATAAAGGCCGGCAACGACATCCGAAGTGCATTGACCAGATCGACGATGCGGGTTCCTGCGACGACATTGACAAACGCTTTGCCATCGATAATGCGACGTTTCAGGCGCAGATCCTCGGGGGTTTTGCTCTCGACGATACGCTCACCCATCATGGAAAGAAGCAGGATCTTTTTGAGATAGTCCCGTGTTTCATGCGGAATCAACCGACGACGCGCATCCATCAGCACCTCAAAGGCATCGGTTCCGGCTCGATCGATGGCTCGCTGCAGTCGCCCCTCGCCACAGTTGTACGCCATCATCACCAGATACCATTTGCCAAATTTGCGATACAGCGAACTGATGTAACGCATCGCCGCCTGAGTCGATGCAACCGGATCATATCGCTGATCAACTCGACGATCGACACGTAGATTGTAGATGCGCGCCGTAGCTGACATAAATTGCCACAAACCGGCTGCGCTCTTTTTGGATTTGGCATAGGTTTTAAATCCCGATTCGGTCATCGACAGATAGACGAACAGGTGGCTCAATCCTTTGCTCTGGAGCAGCTCCTTGAAGATCGGAATGATCCGTTTGCCCCGCTGGACCGACTGGGTATAGAAGCGGCGATATTTGGCTTCGTATTGGTTGACAAACGCGACAAACTGCGGATGATCAATGTAGGAGCGATTGACATCAAACTGATCAAAGACACGCGCATAGCTGGGGTAGCGCATTGCCAGCGATTCGGCCGCCCCCCATGCCGAGACGCTCAGGAGCAACGCCCCGATCCATCCGATCCACACCGTACGCATCAGATCCCGAACAACCGCTGCGTATTTTCGCGACACATGCGCTGCATGTCGGCCAGCGGTATGCCGCTAAGTTCAGCCATCTTTTCGGCAATCAACTCACAATAAGCCGGTTCGTTTCGCTCTCCCCGATAGGGATGGGGCGTCAGATAGGGCCCGTCAGTCTCGATCAACAGGCGATCTTCGGGAATGCGCGGAAAGACCTCAATGAGTTTTTTGGCGTTTTTAAACGTAATCACCCCACCGATGCCGAAGTAAAACCCGCGCTCGGCCAGCGCAAGGAGCGCATGATCGGCGTTGTAGCAGTGCAAAACGCCGCCAGCCTCTGCGGCATGCGTCTCAAGCACCGCTTGCGCATCGCGGCTGGCATCCCGAATGTGGACAATCAGAGGCTTGCCGTATCGGTTGGCCAGATCGATCTGATCGACAAAGACCTCATGCTGAAGTTTCCGGGTCATCTCGACCGCCTCGGACTCCTCGGGCAGACGGTGATAATCGAGCCCAATCTCGCCGACGGCTACGCACTTGGGATGCTCAATGAACCGTTCCATCTGTGCGCGATCATAACGGGCTGCATCGTAGGGGTGGACACCGACAGCAAAAAAGGCATCCTCTACCTTGTCGGCAATTGCCACAGCGCGCTCCAGCGTTGTCGGATCCGCTCCGGGGATGATCCAGCGATTGACACCCACATCGCGTGCACGCGCCAGCACCGCCTCCAGATCATCGGCATAACGCAGATCGTCCAAGTGAACATGAGTATCGACAATCATGATACTTTGCTCCTGATTCATGAAATAGCCGCAAGGAGTGTAGTATAACATAAGTGCGCACAATATGGTCTGTTTCAACCCAAATCTCGAAATAGAATGCTTCGAATCTGCGCCATGCTCGTATTCAAGGGCTTTGCGTCAAATGTGAGTCACACTCGCAGGTGCGTCGATGATTTTGCGCGAAGCCACTGGATGCGACGATGGTGCAGGGTCGTGCATTTCAATTTCGGGATTTGGGGTTCAATGCGTGCAGGCAGCAGGAGTATCTGAGCGTCGGACCCAGGAAGCCTAATGGCCCTCAAACCCCTTTTTGAATAGAATACGCTCTCTGATCCACCCCAAAAGGAGGCTTGCCCATGCGTCTGCTGAGTCTGGTAACAGTGATCTGGGCGTTTTCATTTTCGCTGATCGGAGTCTATCTTGCCGGTCAACTTGACAGCTATTTCGCGGTATTGGTGCGGGTTGCGCTCGCATCCCTGATCTTTTTGCCGCTGACCGATTTTGGTTTGCGGGCACGATGGAAATGGGCTTTGATGGGCATTGGGGCAATTCAGATCGGGGTGATGTATCTCTTTTTTTACCAATCGTTCCGATACCTGAGTGTTCCGGAGGTGCTGCTGTTTACGGTCTTTACCCCCATCTACGTTTCGGTGCTTTACGACGGATTGCATCGTCGGTTTCGCCTGCAATATCTCCTGACGGCTGCGCTGGCCGTGGCGGGAGCGTGGGTCATCAAATCGGCGCACGTCAACCCGGGATTTTTGACCGGTTTTCTGCTCGTTCAGGGTGCCAACATCGCATTTGCACTGGGGCAGGTGCTCTACAAAAGACTGCTCGAAACCCCGGCACTGTCCGACACCAGACAGTCGAAAATCTTTGGCTACTTTCATTTCGGTGCCCTGGGGGTGTCGCTGGTGGCCTTCGGCCTCTTTGGGGAGACGAGCCGCATCGTGCCCACCCCGACGCAATGGGCGGTACTGCTCTGGCTGGGGATCGCAGCATCCGGCGCGGGATATTTCCTCTGGAACCGAGGCGCAACACAGGTAGATGCCGGCGTCCTGGCGATCATGAACAATGCCGTCGTACCGCTGGGTCTGATCGTCAATCGACTCTTTTGGGGTAAAAGCATCGACACGACAGCACTGATTCTGGGTGGAGGCATGATTTTTGGCGCGCTGTGGTTGCACATGCGGTTTTTGCGCACCACCACCGCACCAGACACTTGACTGCCTCCAGGTGCCCATGCTTCAGAGCATCCAGGATAGTTCATATCCACTGCGGATACAGTCATCACTTTTGGGCACACTGCTTGTATCGATCAGTTTTTGACAGTGTGGACGCGATCGTTTCTCGCGTCACATCCCGACAGAGGACTCCAGGCGTGGGCGACCACCCGTCCCCTCTTCGTTTGACCAAATCATGACCGTTTTACGCTATACTCTCATGAACACAATGGCCCTTTGCGAAAGGCGGGTGTGCTGTGTAACACTCAGGTCCCAAAGCTCGAAAGCGGGATGGCGCGTATGCGTACTGATCCTGCGCTCAACAGGTGTGTGCAACGAACAAGTGGAATCCATGATCATGCGTGCAGCTTCTGAACACAATGGCGACGCTGAACAGCGATCCCGATCGCATGGAAGAAAAATGTGCTTTGTCGATGTGCTCTTGTGGGCGCCCACCATAAACAGTTCATAAAGGTATCCGATGATGAAAAAATCTATCTTCTTTACTGCAGGAACACTTGCGAGCCTGGTGTGGCTTTTGAGTGGATGCTCAGGAAGCAGCCTGTTTGGGACAGACCGATCGGACGATACGTCTCCCTCGACCGAGGTCAAGCACTCCACCCCGACCGTATCGGCCAGACATCTGCAGGTTCGCATCGCACCGGGTCAACCTCTCGAAAAGGCTTACGCCCTCCCCGATGCTGACACCTTTCGCCTCGATGGAGCGCCCAAAGGAATGCGCATCCTGCCCGATGGTACCGTTGTCTGGACCCCCACACAGGACCAAAACGGCACCTGGCGTGTTACGATCGAAGCCGATCGCGGCAGCGACCGTCTCTTAAACGATACGCTGACAGTGCATGTCGAGAACGGATCGCTGACGTACGACGGCCTCTTCGTCGATCCGACGGGATCGGGCAGCGCGGCAGACGATGGGACACCGCAGCATCCGTATCATGATTTTGAAACGGCGTGTGCGCATCGAGGCACTCTGCAACGGATCTATCTGCGTGGCGGCCTCTATCGCAATCCCGGATGGGGGCAATTGACACGCACCCCCACACGCTTCCCCGCCATCCAAAAGTGCGCCGGAACGGCTCAAAATCCCATCGTGGTTCGACCGTGGGGCAACGAATACGTCACCCTCGCCACCGATGCCCTCTATGGGCTCAAGATCAAAGAGAGTGCCCAGCACATCGTCGTCGAGGGACTGGAGATCGTCGGGATGGCAAACGCATTGACACATGAGGAGGTTCTAAAGCAGTGGTGGAACGCAAGCGACACGATCAAAACGATCGGCATCAGCGTCAACGGAGACCATGTGACGGTGCGCAACAACATCATCCACCATATGCCCGGCAGCGGCATCAGCGTCGCCAAGGCCGTCGCGGCACACATCGAAGGCAACATCGTCTACGACTGCGACTGGTGGACCATCTCGGGCAGCAGCGGGATCGGCATCACGCAGGCGCGCGAGGCTGCAGACAGTACGGGTCGTACGGAGAATGTGATCGAAGAAAACCTCATTTTTGGTGTCGAGCAGCGGATCTTCTCTCGGGTTTGGAGCAAGGGCTTTGCTACGCTGACGATCGATGAGGGCGAGGCCTTTTTGATCCAGGAGGGTAAGGATACCGGTGATTCGGTCGCCAACTACCGG
>CAZWMZ010000138.1:0-6089 GCA_964634965.1 uncultured Nitratifractor sp.
GGTGGGGTCGAAATTGCGCGCCGATACCTTTTTGGTGCCTGAGACACTCGGGATTATGATCATCGGTCTGGTGGCATTCGCCATCGGCACCGCTGCCGGGGTCATCATGGGCAAGATCATGAACAAACTCTCCAAAGAGCCAATCAACCCCCTTATCGGAGCCGCCGGCGTCTCCGCCGTCCCCATGGCTGCCCGCGTCGTGAGCAAAGTCGGCGCCGAAGCACGCCCCGGCAATATTCTACTCATGCACGCCATGGGCCCCAACGTCGCCGGCGTCATCGGCTCCGCCGTCGCCGCGGGGGTGCTGCTCTCGATCTTTAGATAATCTTATTTCGCAGTCCTCGTTCATTTCTTTTTTCTTTGTTCACGCAACAAAGAAAAAGAGAAACGAACCAAAGAAAAAAGAAAGTGCGAAGGACTAACGTCACTTTGGGTGTGCCATGTGGGATTGTTCTGTATCTTGCCAGAATTTAACATTTGGGGTCAGGCTCCTTCAATATCAATGCAACGTAGGGTGTTGTGCCCTCACAACACCACTCAATCCAAACCCACGATTTGCATACCATTGACCAAACAAACCAATAAGGCAAATTTTGACCCACGGTGTTGTCGGGGACAACACCCTACGCGCAACAATTATTTTATGGCGGAAATTTAACATTTGGGGTCAGGCTCCTTCAACAAACGGAGGCTAAAGCCTCAGCCCCGAAATGCGTAGCACGGCACACGTAGCACATACCACAAAACAACTACCACAATACGCATTTACCCTTTTTTACCTCGTTGTCCGATAGCAAGTGCGATGAGGATAAGTGCGAGTCCCCACAGGGTTGTGGGGTAGATCGGTTCGTTCAGGATAAGGTGGATCAGGATCAGTGAGAGTGGGGGAGAGAGGTAGATGAGGTTGGCGATGCGGGCGGTTGAGGGCGATAGTGCCAGGGCTCTGCCCCAGAGGACGAAGGTGACGCTCATTTCGAACAAGCCGATGTAAATCGCGCCGATCCATCCTGTCGTGTCCGGCCAATCTTTTGGCAGGCCGTGCACGAATGCCATCCAGAGGCTCAATGCGATCACGCCGATAGCAAAACTCCAAAAGAGCACCACCGTCGTATCGCCTCCCAGGCGGGTCATCCAGAGCCAGTAGAGTGCCCACAGCAAGGTACTTCCCAGAGCCAGAGCGATGCCGAGGGGATCGGTGATGTGCGCAAGTGCACCTTCACCGTGCGTGGCGATCACGAAGACACCCCCATATCCGATCAGGGCGGCGATCAGGTCGTAACGGGTGAGGCGCTTGTGCAGGATGGGTACTGAGAGCAAGGCGAGCATCAGCGCCCAGGTGTAGTTGATCGCCTGGGCTTCCTGTGCGGGCAGACGATCGTAGGCTGCGAAAAGAACCGTGTAGTAGATGGCTGGATTGATCAGCCCCAGACCCAGCAGCGATCCGGGGTGATTTTGGAGCATTTCACGTGCGGCTTTTGTCCGTCGGGTCGCGACGATCCATAGACCCAAAACGGCGAGCGAAACCGTCGAGGCGATCCAGACCAGTGTCGGAGGGTCGAGGCGGCCCAGCGTGAGCTTGAACGCTGTGGCGACTGTAGACCACAAGAGCACCGCACTCAGTGCATACGGATAGGGTGAACGGATGGAGATCACAATGGTTTTTTGGTGCGAGATCTACCCGCGCTTGGGTTGGTAGTAACACCGTTTGGGCGACTCGATCTTCTCGTCGGCCTTGAGTTGCTTGATCGCTTTGGAGACCTCTTTGGAGTCGACGCCGAGTATCTGGGCGATCTCGCCGGTCTTCATCGGTTCGTCTGATTGCTGCATCGTCTCGAGTACTTTGCTGGGATCGATCATGATTTTTTCCTTTTAGGTTATGTTGTGGCCATCTCTATATGGCTCTGTGTGGCGTCCTGAGGCGTTGCCTCTGGACTCATCTCTCCTGAGGATGGGCGCAAAACGCTTCGAGCAGGGCGTTGAAGGCCTCGGGCTGCTCCCATTGGGGTGCGTGTCCGGCGTCGTCGATGATCTGGATGGCACTCCGCCAGAGCGTGGGCATGGTGAGGTTGCGGATGTAGGCTTCGTTGACCAGTTTCTCCTCTTTGCCATGTATGACGGCCAGCGGTGTGGTGAGATGGGCGACGATCTCGACCTCGTCCTGGTAGCCGTTTGGCTGAATGCTGGCAGCCAGTCCAGAGCGGGCTCGGCCATCGGTGCGCAAGATATCTTCGACAAAAGGTACCGTGGGTGCTGGCGTATCGGATGCGAAGAATGATGCTGCGTAGGCACGCGCATCCTCTTCGCTGACCTCGGCCTGAAACCCAACGTTGACGGCTGGATTGGGCAGGAATGCCTCCTCCATTGCCGGCGGAAACGCCAGCGGCGGCGTACCGAAGATCATCATGCCTCGTGCGGAGGGGAGCTGGTCGTGGGTCTCGAGGACAATGTGTCCTCCCAGACTCCAGCCGACGATAACAGCCTCCTCCATCCCCAGCGCTTTGGCGGCCTCGACGACGATGGCGGCGTATCCGGGGATGCTGTATGCCGATGGATCTGCAAACGGCTCAGAATCTCCATGGCCAGGTAGATCGAGTGCTACGATGCGATGGCGCTCTGCGAGTGTGCTTTCGAGCTGACGCTGGTAAGCGCGTCCTGATGCGGAGTTGCCGTGAATCAACAGGATGGCCGGACCGGTTCCAGCGCTCTCGTAGTAGGCGATCGTTTGCGATGCGAGTCGCAGTTGTTTGGGTTGCATGGTTTCTCCTTTAGTTGTGGTGTGGTTTGGGTGTGATCTGTTTTTGAGATACCCTTACTGCTCCGAACTATCCCCATGGTGAAAACGTTGCAGGAGCGTAAAGATCGCATCCGTCCCAAAACCCAGGGCATCGATCGGGATACGTTCATCAGCTGCATGAATCGTCTGGGCAAAGTTGAAATCTTTTGGCAGCGGCATCGGGAGGAAGCCGTAGGTCTGGATTCCCAGCCGCGAAAAGAACCGTCCATCCGTGACGCCGCTGAGCAGAAACGGAACCGTTGTGGCCTCCGGATCGGCCTGGTGCAGGATCTCAGTCAGCGTATCCCAAAGACCCATATCCGGTTCGGATGCTCCCGCATCGAAGCGTGTCACGCTCAGCTGGGCATCGTCGCCGATGAGCGAACGCAGTTCGGCAATCAGGTCGTCCGGTTGGTAGCCGGGCAACAGTCGCCCATCCAGCTCCAGAGTTACTTCGCTGGGGATGACGTTGATCGCTTCGCCGCCGCGTACGAGGGTGGGAGCGACGGTGTTGTGCAGTGCCGGATCGAAAAAACGACCGCGTTCGCCGAGAGACTCCAGCGTCTTGTCGCTCACATCCGGATCGCACAAGCGCTTGAGCAGTGCGCCCTCTTCGCCCTCGAGCGACGCAGCCATGGTCTCGATCATCTGCTGCGCGGTTGATGTCAGATGCATCGGCAGGCGCTGCTGATCCAGCGCGTGGATGCAGGCGGCCATTCTGGCCATTGCACCGCCTCGAACCGGCATCGAGCCGTGTCCGCCTGCACCGCGGAAGGTGGCCTTGAGCCAACAGACCTGTTTTTCGGCCACCTGCACCAGATAGAAACGTTGGGAGCCAACCTGCAGTGTAAAGCCGCCAAATTCGCCAATGGCATAACGCACACCGGCAAAGAGATCGGGATGGTGTTCGACGAGAAATTTGGCGCCACGATCGCCGCCTGACTCCTCATCGCTCAGAGCAGCAAAGATCACATCGCCTGGCAGCTCCGTTCCCTCGGTTTTGGCACGCAAAAAGGCCGACAGCATCATCGCCACACCCCCCTTCATATCCAGCGCCCCGCGTCCCCATACGTATCCATCCGCAAGCACCCCCTCAAAGGGCGGATGGCTCCACGTCTGATGGTCGGTCGTGACGACGTCCAGATGGCCGTAGAGCAGCAGAGGGGGCGCGTCGCCTTTTCCGGGCAGTCGGGCGATGAGGTTGGGGTGTTCGGGCGACTGTGCGACGATCTGCGTCTCGATCCCCGCTTCGGTCAGCAGCGCATCGATAAAACCAATGCACTCAGCCGTATGGCCGGGAGGATTGGTGGTATCAAAGCGTATGAGCTGCTGCAGCAGCGCAACGGGATGATGCCCCGTGCGCATGGCGTGATCCGATGATGGCTTGGAAACTCCTTGATGGATGTATTGTACCCAAAAAATGTTTGCGATTGAGAGGCTTGCGCGAAACCCAAACCCGGATGCAGTTGCCCGCAAATGTAGCATTTCGATTCCTTTTGGATCGGGAGCGGTGAAGTGCTAAGCTTCTTTAAATAAATTAGATTACAATAGCGTTACCCAAAACCTCACCAACCAAGGAGACGCTATGAGCGATTTCGAACAAGAGTCACTGGAATACCACCGCGCGCAAAACGAATTTGACACCAACGGCAAGATCGGCACCCTGCTGACCAAGCCGTGCAGCACCGAAAAAGAGCTGGCCATGGCCTACAGCCCCGGCGTGGCCTATCCGTGCCTCGAGATCGAAAAAGATGTCGAAAAGGCTTACGAATACACCAACAAAGGCAACCTGGTCGCCGTAGTCACAGACGGAACGGCCGTGCTGGGTCTGGGTGACATTGGGCATCTGGCCGGCAAACCAGTCATGGAGGGCAAGGGCGTTTTGTTTAAGACCTTTGCCAATGTCGATGCGATCGATATCGAGGTCAATACCAAAGATACCGATGAGATCATCGAGACGGTTGCCCGCATTGCCGATACCTTTGGGGGGATCAACCTCGAAGATATCTCGGCTCCGCGCTGTTTCGAGATCGAGGAGCGTCTCAAAGAGATCTGCGACGTGCCGGTCTTTCACGACGATCAGCACGGTACAGCTGTCATTACGACTGCAGGTTTGATCAACGTCCTCGAGATGACCGGCAAAGAGGCTGCCGATCTCAAAGTCGTCGTTATCGGCGCGGGCGCATCGGGCATTGCATGTGCCAACATGTACAAGCAGCTTGGTGTCAAAAACATCACCATGCTCGACTCCAAAGGGGTCATCCACAGTGGACGTGATGATCTGAATAAATACAAGCAGCAGTTCGCATTCGACACGCCCGATCGCACCCTCGAAGATGCGATGAAAGACGCCGACATGGTGCTGGGTCTTTCGGGTCCGGATCTGATCAAGCCTGAGTGGGTCAAGACCATGAGCGAAGAGAGCCCCATCATCTTCGCCTGCGCCAACCCTGTGCCAGAGATCATGCCGCCATTGGCCAAAGAGGCGCGCCCCGATGTGATCGTTGGTACTGGCCGCAGCGACTTCCCCAACCAGGTCAACAACGTCCTGGGCTTCCCGCAGATCTTCCGCGGCGCTCTCGATGTGCGGGCGACCAAGATCACCGAAAACATGAAAATGGCCGCGTCGCGTGCTCTGGCTGAGCTGGCCAAAGAGCCCGTACCCGATCATGTTCAGCAAGCTCACGGACGCGATGACATGACGTTTGGTCCAAACTACATCATCCCGTCACCCTTTGATCGCCGCGTATTGATCTACGTTGCTTCGGCGGTCGCTCAAGCAGCGGTCGAAGATGGCGTCGCACGCATCAAAGAGTTTGATATCGATGCCTATCGCGCTGAGCTTCAGCGGCTGGCCGACCATCTGGATGGCAAATAACGACCCTAACGAAGGAAAAAGAAAAGCATCATGAGCACCCACACCCCCAAAGGCCTGGAAAAACTGGGTCTGAGCGATATTGGCGAGGTCTATTACAATCTCGATTACGATACCCTTCGGGCTCACGAGATCAACCGCGGCGAGTGCAAGATCTCAACAAGCGGTTCGGCGATGTGCGATACCGGGATCTTTACCGGTCGCAGCCCCAAAGATAAATATTTTGTCGATCAGCCCCCCTCGAATGAGCACATTGCGTGGGGCGAAGTCAATCATCCCATTGATCGTGCGATCTACGAAGAGCTCTTCGCGCTCAGCCGCAAGCAGCTCTCGGGCAAGGACATCTATGTCATGGATGTCTATGCCGGGGCGAGTCCGGCGAGCCGTCGCAAGATCCGGTTCGTGACCGAGGTGGCGTGGCAGGCGCATTTCGTCAAAAAC
>CAZWMZ010000139.1:0-3229 GCA_964634965.1 uncultured Nitratifractor sp.
CGAAGCGATCCGCCCGCATCTCGATCGCATCGTCATCGAAGGCCACACCGACAGCGATGGATCGTACCTGTACAACCTCGAACTCTCTCAAAAGCGGGCACTGGCCGTGATGCAGTATCTGCTGACGCTTCCCATCGCTCAAACGTACAACCTCAAACAGTATCTCGTCGCCAGTGGACGCGCGTATCTCGATCCGATTATGCGCAACGGCCGTGAGGACAAGGAGGCCTCTCGGCGGATCGAGATCAAGTTTCAGCTGAAAAACCGCGACGCCATGCACGAGATCGAAAGGATCCTCGATGCTCCATAGTGCGTATGAGCCCAAAGCCCTGCATGCAGCAGCCCGCATGCTTCGCAAACGTCGGCGCATCATCGAAGAGATCCTTCGTCAGGATGCCGACAACAGGCCTGTGGCGAAACCAGAAAGCTTCTGGACGCGCCTGAAGCAATGGTTTTCGGGAGAAAAATGATGGTTTCTACCACTTTTTTCTCACAATATTGGTCAAATTATCTTTTTTTTTGATACAATAATAAAACGAAAAGGCAACGTGCAATTCAACAGGAGGGCGCATGGATGCATTCATAGATCAGTTTACGCTGTACGATGTATTCATGGTAGCACTGGGGTTGGTTATCGCCACGTTGGGTCGCATCTATTATGACTCGTACAAGGAGCGAAAACTGATCAAAGCCCTCAGCGAGAAGGTCAAAGTGTACAATCAGTCTATCAACACCTACGACGAGGGCGTTTTGATCCTCGCTCATGATCGCTCGGTTTTGTTTGTCAGCCAGGGATTTGCTGACTACCTGGGTCGCAAGACCAAAGAGATAACCCAGGAGTTCCTGGAGAATCTCATTGTACATCCCATCGACGATCCGGATCGTGGTTTTGCCTTTTTTGATCTGATTGAGCGGCGCAAAACGATCACAGACATTCAGCTGCCCGGCGTTCACAATCCGGTCCCGGTCAAAATCTCCAGCAACCTTTTTTACGAAGATGACGCTTCGGATGCCTACTGGCGGATCGTGATTGTGCACGATATGAGCGAATACTATCGGCTCCAGAAACAGGTACAGAAAAACCACTCCTACCACGATCTGCTGACCAACCTTCCTGTCTATGGGCAGCTCATCGGTGATCTGGTTGAAGCCAACGTCCGGGCCAACGTGGAAGATACGACCGACATGCTGGTTTTTCTAGGGATCAAGCACTTTCCCGCCCGCCGTCTGGTGCTGGGATTTGACAAGACCAATCAGATGATTAAACTGGTTGCCGAGCTCCTCAAAAAGAACCTTCGGGACTACGAGAAGCTCTACTATCGCGGCCAGGGGGATTTTGCCCTCTTTTTGTCCGACATCAAAAACGCTCAGATAGAGACCGATCACCTCCAGACGCTCCTCGACAGCATCAAGGAGATTCTCATCAGTCACGCCTACGAAGTTGATTTTTCGATGGCTGTCCTGGTGCTCAATCGTCACAAACTCACCCCCGATGCCATTGTGGATCGATGCCACGAGCTGCAGCTCGATTCAGAACGACTGGGACGTACTGTCATTGAAGATGCCAACAATCCCAGCCTCTCGCACGAAGATGTGCCGACAACGATGATACGGGTCGGCCGACAGCAGCGGCATTTTACCAAAAGCGATTTTACCAATGCCATCCAGCGCAAAGAGTTCTTCTCCTACTATCAGCCGATGTTTGATCTCAAGACTGACAAGCTCATCGGTGCCGAATATCTGATGCGGTGGAACCATCCAAAATATGGACTGCTCAATGCCTCGGAGTTTTTGGACAAGGCCGTTCAGCTCAATGTCCTCACCGAGATCACCGACTATCTTCTCGAGACAGTCCTCTCGCACAAAGCCTCGTGGGATAATTTTGGGATCCAAAATTTCCGCCTCAGCATCAACTTTGCCATGCCCGAATTGCGCATCGTCAATTTTGCCAAAAACCTGGAAGACAAGCTCTTTGAGCATGTGATCGATCCCGACACGATCACCATCGACCTCTCGGAACGTTTGCTCAGCGAAGGGGATACCGACATCATCGAAAAGGAGATTGCCGTCCTCAAGCGCATGGGTGTTCAGACAGCACTGGAGAGTTTTGGGGAGAGTTTCATGCACCTTAAGCTTCTAGACAAACTCAATTTCGATACGATCAAAATCGACCGTTCGCTGACACAGGGTATCGAGAACAATCCCGAAAAACGCAAGCTGGTCTCCGCCATCGTCGCGATGGGCAGAGGGCTCAATGTCACGGTCGGCGCCACACACATCGATAGCGAAACGGCACGCGATACGCTTCGCTCGCTAGGGTGCGACTACGGTCAGGGCTATTTCTACAGCAAAGCATTGCCCTTTTTTGAGATGTTTAAATTTATCCAGACCTATCAGGGGATCAAGATCGATCAGGAGATCCGAACCGGCGTATAGTAACTCAGTGCGCTCTTGCCAAAGCGTTTGTATTTGGTGCGTTTGCAGGCACCTGTGACCGGTGGCAGATCGAGCGAATGGATATGCTCGACGATGATGCCGCGGCAGCGCTCGGGCTCGATCATCGCCATCAGTTCGTGTGTGCGCTCGTAGATCGTCTCCATGCCTTCGCGGATCGAGAAGGGCGGATCAAAATAGAAGTAGGCCGGCCGATCGATCCGTTGCAGCAGATCGGGAAAATGCAGGAAACTGTCGCCAAAAATCGCATGCGCATTGGCGGCTGACAGGTGCGAGATGTTGCGCTCAAGCAGCGCAAAGACCTCGCGATTGTGCTCGAGAAAGTAGGCTTCGGATGCCCCGCGGCTGAGTGCTTCGAGTCCGACCGATCCGCTCCCGGCAAAAACCTCGACAAACGGCACACCAACGATCGCAAACTGCAGCGTATCAAAGAGCGATTCGCGCAAGATCGATTTGGAGCTGCGCGTCGTGGGGATGTCCGGAATGCAGATCTTTTTGCCTTTGTAGATCCCACTGATAATGGGCACTTCAAAGCAGGCCAGTCGATTGCGTTTCATTGTCGTCACTTTTTTTCGGGTAGTATAGTCCTTTTGGGCTGAAGAATGGCATCGGGTACTCCTAAATCTATTTTTAGACCCAAATCTCGAAATAGAATTCTTTAAATGTGTGCCTTGCTCGTATTCAAGGGGTTTGTGTAAAATTTGAGTCGCACCCGCAGGTTCGGCGATGATTTTACGCGAAACCCTTGGATGCGATGATGGTGCGCAGTTATGAA
>CAZWMZ010000140.1:0-14879 GCA_964634965.1 uncultured Nitratifractor sp.
AAGAATATTAAGTTACGATTGCAGTGTGAGATTCCAAAACAAAGGATATGCTATGAAAAAGCTACTGAGCATGGTGGCGCTGGGCGTTTTGCTGTCGGGCAGTTCTGCTTCGGCCGGCAAAAATGTGGAGATGGTCGAGACCGAAGTTGTTCCGGTGATCGCCAATCTTCCTTTTTACATCGGTATTGGCGGACATTGGACGGGCATCAGCCGTGATTGTCCATGTACGGGCACGCGCCTGAAAGATTCTACCTATGGTGGCATTGTGCGCGTAGGATACGATTTTAATCCCTTTTTTGGCGTTGAGGCACGCGCACTCAAAGTCTATGGCGGGAAAAACTTCTCAGAGACGAGTCACTACGGCTTTTATATGAAACCTCAGTATCATGTCACGCGTGACATGAATATCTATGCGCTGGCTGGATACGGTCATACCGAAGTACTGTGTACTGTAGCTAACAAAAAAGGGCATGGTGCGAATAATGGACAGGATTTTACAAAAGATGGTTTCAGCATCGGTGCGGGGGTTGAGTATGATCTCTCGCCCAATCGAGGTACGCAAGGCGACAAAGAGAAAGGATGGGGTCTGTTTGCTGACTGGCAAAACCTCGCCTGGCAGGATGATCCTCAAAAAACAAACGTCAACGTTGTCAGTGCCGGCATTACCTACGATTTTTGATCGTGCCGATTGCATCGTTCGATCGCCCTGAGGCGATGCGGACGGGGATGGACACATAAGGGATCGCCATGGAAACGCGCAGCATCTTTCAGCAACACTGGTTCCTTGGAACCTTGATGATCGCCGTGGGGATTGTCTTGTATACTTTTGCGTATGGGGATTGGCAGTACGCTATTGGATTGGCTGCCTCGTTTACGTTGATCTTCTATGCTTTTTATCTGGCAGAGAAGAAACAGATTGCATATGCGAGGCGTCTGCAGGAGAGCCTGAACCAAAATCAATTTCTGTTGCGAGAGATGCACCACCGCATCAAGAACAACATGCAGGTGATGATGGGGTTGCTGGAGACGCAGTCGTTTCGGGTCAAGGATGCCAAATACAAGCGGATGTTTCAGAGCCATGTCGATCGGATCAAGGCGATGAGTTATCTGCACCAAAATCTTCACGGTCAACGCAGCGACGAACGGATCGATATGGAGGAGTATCTTCAGTCGATCGTCAAAAATTTGCAGCTGATGACCTCCAATGTTATCTATCTCAAGACCGAACCGTGCAAACTTCAGATGGCACAAGCGCTCAACGTTGGTTTGATCGTCAACGAAGCGGTCTCCAACGCCATCAAATACGCTTATGATGACTTTAATGGTACAATCGATGTGATCTTGAAGCCTGAAGCGGAGCGCTGCACATTGCAGGTGCGCGACTATGGGCGGGGTTATGATCCCGAAACGCTCGGAGATGAAACGCTTGGGGTGACCATGATCGAAGATATGGCGGCCTATCTGGAGGGGAGCGTTATCGATGTTGAGACGCACAAGGGTGTTTCCATCTCCGTGACATTCAATCGAGGGGAGTAACGGATGCTGTCGTTGCCGAAAAAAGTGATGATTGTGGAGGATGAGCTGTTGGCCCAGCGCCATCTGGCCAACATTCTGGAGAGTCTGGGTGTCGAGGTAGCCGGGATGTTTGACAACGCTGCAGATGCGCGGGCAGCCTTGACACGGGACTATTGTGATATGATCTTGATGGACATCAACATCAAAGGGCCCGAAGATGGCATTCAGCTGACACGAAGCATCGCACAACAATATACCGTGCCGGTTGTTTTTATCTCGGCGTACAGCGATACGGAGACGCTGCAGGAGGTGATGGAGCTCTCTCCATACGGGTTTATCACCAAACCATTCAGCGCCAAAGATGTTGAGGTAGCCATGGGGGTGGCGTATGGCCGATTTCATGTTGACAAGAAGCGGCAGGTGATTGCGGCAGCGCCTCCTCCACCCGAAACCGTTCAGGACGATCAGCTGCAGATCAATCAAATCTATCGATACGATTTGCGTACCCGCACGCTCTTTCAGAACGGTTCGATGGTGCACCTGAACAAAAAACAGATCAAACTGATCGATGTGCTCGTTCGTCATTACAATCAAGTGATCGATTACGATATGATCATCGCTGAAGTGTGGCCCGACGGGGTGGTAGCGAACTCGTCGTTGCGGACACTGGTCTACTCGGTGCGGCAGTTGCTGCCCGATTTTCCGATCGAATCCCACAGCAAAATGGGTTATGCTTTGAATGTCTCTGCCTGAGGTTAAAATACCACCGATTCAGTTGCATCAATTCGGAATCCTGCTGGTGCTGGTGTGGCTGGGCAAAAGGTATGCCAACCTCTACCCGGATGGATGGCTGATCGCCGCGCTGCTCGTATGGGCTTTTCTGCTCGAGCATGCATGGTTGTTTTGGCGGTACGGTCCGATCCGGCGCAGATCGGATTTCTCGTGGTCTGCCCTTTCGACGACGCTGGGGATTGTGTTGATGATGGCCTCCGCACAGCCATTTCCCTACTTGGTTGCGGTCACATGGGCGTTGACGCAGAAGCATCTGATTCGCATCGGTCGATACCACTTTTTCAATCCCTCTAATGTTGCGTTGATCGTGGCGCTGCTGCTGTTTTACAATCAGGCGCATCTGATTATGGGCCAAATGGGCCAATCGTTGTGGTTGCAGGGGGTGGTGCTTGTGTTGGCGGCGACCATCCTGATGCGTGTCGATCGCTGGATCATCCCGGTGGTATTTGCGGCTTGTTATGTGTGGGGTCAGTCGCAGTGGATTGTCGGATACGATCCGATGATCACGTTTCGGGAGGTGGCAGAGCGGTTCTATTCGGTGTCGTTTACGGTCTTTATGGCGTTTATGCTGACCGATCCGCATACTACGCCTTCGAAACGGACCCATCAGATGGTGTTTGGGCTGGTTGTTGCGCTGATGACGGTTGCGCTGGATCGCTGGAGTGGTTTTCGGGTTCAGCATCCGTTTATGGCCCTGATGGCTGCATCGGTCTGGGTTGTACCGTTGCGCATCGAACCGGCGTTGCGACGTCGGGCATTGGTGGGGAGCAGTGTGCTGTTTCTTTTGGCCCTAAGTGCTATAATCTATCTTGAAAATCTACCTCCCTACTATCTGGAGATGGAGGGGACCTAAAGGGGCGACGTGAAGCGCGAATGGCAAGCAGCAATCGGTATCCTGGTGATTGGATTGGGCGGCATTGTTCTCTATCGAATCGCGGGAGGCTCACCGTCTGCAGCATCCGCAGTCACTTCGCGTACCCCAACACAGGCAGAGACGATTGTGTTGCCACAATATGACCCCGAGACTTACCGCAATACGCCGGAAGTTCAGCAGTACCTTCGTGACCTCAAAGCACTCGTATTGGCAGGCAAAACGGTGTTGCCACTGGAGCGAAGCGAGCTCGATGCTGCTGGTGTACGGGTCCAGGAACGCGTGTTGGCTGATCCACGTTTTTTGGCCGATACGCGCGAAGGCAACCGTACGCTTCACAACGACATGATGCGCATCGTCCCCGCGCCCATTGCAGCGATGGGGCCTCAGGCACGCTCAGTGTGCGCCACGCACACATGCTATCTGGCTGAAAAGTACAACTTCGTCACCAATGTTACGACCCGCGCCATCGTTGATGCAGATGCAGACCGGGTGTTGGAGGTGACACGCCTGCCCAATACGCAACCCGACATCAGCTACCGTCTCAAAGTGCTTGCCGAGTCGATTGCGTTGCATGCACCGGAGGTGGCAGCTCAACTGGGCCATCGCCCCATCCGCAAAGAGATCACCATGGCCAATGTTCGTGGCTCCATGAAGGAGTCTCCCTGCGAAAACACTGCGCACCTGTGTGTGGCACCGACGTTTGCTGACCACAAAAAGCAGCGTGCACTTTGGGCGGTGGTCGATCTGACCGACCTGCGTCTGGCAGCGGCCAAATGGGCAGGCCTGGGCAAGACCACCACCCCGGCGTGTATCTCAGAGCGCAGCCTCGAAAACCGCTACATCATGGAGCATTTCTGCCAAAAAAACACGACACTCGATCGGGACGGATGGCACATGGTGTATCGGTTGAGCGCCTCGGATGGTCTGGAGATCCGTGATGTGACCTACCGGGGCCAGCCGGTACTGCACTCAGCCAAGATCGTCGATTGGCATGTCAGCTACCAGCAGCTCCATGGCGGCGAGCAGCTCGATACACGCACGCCGACCTACATCGAGGGACGTCGCGTCGAATACGTTCGCGGCGAAAACGGTGCGTTTATGTTCGGATACAACGATGCGATGGGGTGTCCGATGTTCTCCACCTCGGTGGTGCTGGCCTTTAACGGTCCGCAGGTGCGTGATCTGCCGGATGGCAAGGGCTTTATGCTGACGCAGGACTTTCGCAACCCCAAATGGCCCATGGCGTGTAACTATCGTTATGAAAACCGATTTGAGTTTTACCGCGACGGGTCGTTTCGGGTCGTGGCTGCTAACAAAGGGCGCGGTTGCGGTGACCATGCAATCTACCGTCCGGTGATGCGGATCGATATGGCACTGGGGGCGCAGGAGCGTGTTGCTGTTGTGCACAAGGGAGAGTGGCACTTTCCTTCAGGCGAAACAGGTTTGCATCAGGAGGGTACGGCTCCGACGGAAGAGGTTGCGGGCGTTACGGGTCGCTTCGAACGCCTTCGGATTACCGATGCGTCTGGTCAGCACGGTTACACGCTGATCCCCAATCACGGACAGTTTGGGGACCAGAGTCGTGGCGACGACGCCAACCTGTTTTTGACCCGTTTTCATGCGGACGAAGGGGAGCGGGATATGTTGACGCTCGGATCGTGTTGTCGACTCGATCAGGACGGTCCGGAGCGTTTTCTCAATGCAGAACCGATTCAGCATCAACGGGTCGTGTTGTGGTATGTACCGCGTATCCGTAACGATGCCCGCGATGGCCATGAGTATTGCTGGGCTGACACCCGCATCGGGGAGGATGGCAATCTGAAGGTGCAGACCTGGCCGTGCATTGTCGGCCCGCTGTTTGTTCCATACACTGCGCAGACAACGACCCAGGGAGACACACCATGAAACGCTACTACCCAATCGTACTGGCCCTGGCCGTCGTGGCTCTCGTCGGTTATGCTGTGATGCGCATGGGGACTGCCGCACCTTCGGCGTCTGCTGCGACCTCTTCAACCACACCCTCTGCTGCAAGCAAGCAAGAGGATCTCGGTGCTTTTGGACGTGCGCAGCGCTGTGCACATACGCCTCGTTTTTTGGTGCGGATGGGGATCGCACAGCCGGTACTGATCGATCTGTCGCAGAAGCGCTACACCGGAATCGCGCTGCGGCATGGCCCGCACTTTTCCCGTGTGCTGCATCCCAAACAGTGGGAACAGTATGCGCATTTCAGCACCTATGCTCTCGACGAGGCGGGCAATATCTATCTGGTACCTACGCCCTTTATCTCGATTCGGCCGACGACCTTTACGCTGCAACGCAAGCTCTTTCGTCTCGCCAGCGACAGCGGAAGGGTGGAGATCTTTTTTGATTTTGATGATGTGCGCCCGAGCGAACGCAATCCCTACGGTGTTAATGCGGTCGCATACGACTGCCGCGACCATACGCTCTGGGTCGGTGCGATCGACGAATCCGACTACACGACCCAGCGCGGCGTGATCTATCATCTCGACCCGCGAACACGTACGATCCTCAGTCGGTACGAGGGGTTTGATGCACTGACGCTGACGCGCATCGAGAGCGAACGGGGTTCGTTTTTGTTGGCCGGTTCGGCGCGTGAGAATGTTTTGTATGCGTTTGCGATCGATGGCAAGGGGCTGAAAGCACCTCAGGCGCTGCTGGAGATCCCCAACGCCACCGAGCGCATCCGCAAGATCAAAGTGACCGCCCCCAATCGACTCGAACTCCAGACGATTCCCTTTTCATACAGCCTCATTGCTCAGACAGCCGAACACGATAGACGCCACTATGATGCGCAGTGGCATCCCGATACACATCGGTGGTCTTTGCAGGAAAAACACCCCCAAAATCCCCTCAAATCTCCTAAATAATATTTTTTAGTATATTTTTTTATATTTTTAAGTATAAAAAAAGTTCCCACACGTTAAGATTGGCAACGTACAACACCGGACCCATCGATTTGATGGGGCGTACAGAGGATCGCCAATGTTGTTTTGGCGATCAGAGTTGCGTTACGTTTCGAACAGAAAAGGGAGCATAAACATGACACGATTTCCTATCAAAACATTTTTAATCGTCCTGGGATGGATCGGAGCCATCCAGGCAACCCACGCGGAGCGACCGAGTTGGTCGCCTGGTGATAATGAGCCACTCCTCAAACCCGGTATTGCAGTGCATACGTTTGGGGTGTCGCCGGATGCTGATAAAGGTGATGGTCATGCTACGTTGAGATTGTATGATGTGCGCGATCGCGGTTATGCGGCTGATCGACCGACAGCTACATTTGACACAAGCACAACATTTACACATCCAGATTGGACAATCGACAAGATCGGAAATGTGTACGGCATCGCGATCGACAAAGATAAAAATATTTATGTTACTGCATCGGCAAACTGGTCACCTGGATATGTCGGTGAAGGCAACTCGAGCACGGCTAATGTTTCAGTACAGTTTGGAACACTCGAAAACGGTCAGGATGACAATAACAGCGCCGGCCGCATCTATAAAATCGATGCTGTAACGGGTCAAGCGAAGGTATTTGCTACTTTGCCTCAGTATTCGGTAACAATTAAAAACCAGGTATGCCAAGGTGCAGGAGCGGATGTAGTTCGCAACAATGTCGGTGCTGGCCTTGGAAATGTCGTTTATGATAAATTTCATAATCAACTGTTTGTTTCCAATTTCTCGGATGGAAAGATTTATCGTTTGGCTATGGATGGAACAATCCTGAATTCGTCTAAAGTATCAAATGGTATCAGTGCCAACGGAAAAGAGGTGCATTCAGCCTATGGCTTAGCTGTTGCTCCTGATGGAAAAATGCTCTATTTTGGAACAATAGACACCAATTATAGACCGAAATTGTTTGCCATCATGCTGGACAAAGATGGGAATTTTAGCAACAAAGTTATTGATCAAAATATCGAACTGACCAATACCTTGACATATACACAAAATATTGGTGGTGGTGCTTATGATGGAGATGGTATCTGGGCAGCTTTTTCTGATTTGGACTTTACACCCAAAGGAGAGTTGTTGCTGGGTGTTCGCGTAGGCTGCAAGGAGAATTTTGCGACAAGCTACAACCATGGCGGTGTTGTCTATATGCTGCAAAAAGAAAATGATCAATGGGTTGCAAGCGACAAAACCAATTCAGAAGCGGTAAGCAAAGAGACAGTACAGGTAGATGTGCCTGACACAAGCCAGGAGGCACAAACACGTACGGGTTACAGCGGAAGCAATACTCGCAAAGATATTAACGATCCTTCTTTGTATCGATTTGATATGGGAGCCATTCCTCTGCGTGCAGATGATGTAAATCATCCAGATCAAGCAAAGCTTGTCTACGGCCCTGATGATGGGTATGGCGGGGTGGCAGTATGGCAAACCCGCAAAGGTGACTTTGATCTGTTGGCTACTTCAGGCGATATTTCTTCCAAAGAAGGTGTGCATGGATTTATGCAGTTTTCAGGCGATTTTAACGTAACGGATTATGCAGCTGTTGAAAAAGCAATTGGTTATGCAGCGGTTGCGTCATCCACCTCGAATGTGCCAGTAAATGACGATCCTTATGACTACAAAGGCATCGGCGGAGATGTTGAGGTGCTTTCGGTATTGCCAGTAAGCATCGGGTCGTATGTGTGGATCGATGAGAACCAGGACGGTTTGCAAGATGACAGCGATGAGTGTCTTGATGGTGCTACGGTGACATTGCATCGCGCGGACGATATGAGCGCAGACGTTCTCGATCTTGATGGCAAAAAAGTTGAAAATCAAACAACCCAAGATTGCGGCAAATATCATTTTGACAATCTTCCCGAGGGTAACTATCGCGTCTGCGTCATACCGCCCAACAGTGATGCGGTCCATTACACTCCAACAGTGAACCAAAACACGGCCGACAATAACGACAGTGAACTCGACAGCAACATCAAAGAAACAATCAATGGAGCATACTGCAGCGGTACGTTTGGTGTCTTTGCCAACTCCGAGCCGAAAGAATCCAGAGACGAGCGTGGCGATGATGCTGACAAGGCGCACGATACCTGGGGCAACATGACGGTGGATTTCGGGTTTGTTAAAAATGTCTTTGACCTCGCGCTCAAAAAGACGCTTTCCAATCCGAACAAAACAGAATACAAACCGGGCGAAACGGTCACGTTTAACATTACGGTTTACAACCAGGGCAACGTCGATGCCAAAAAGGTCAAAGTGGTCGATTATATTCCAGTGGGACTGGAATTGGCCGATAACAATTGGAGTGCAAATAACGATAAGAAAGAAGCGACACTCAAGACACCCTTTGATCTAAAAGCAGGCGAAAATAACACTGTAGAGATTTCATTCAAAATCCGCTCAGATTTTGAGGGGAAACAGATCATCAACACTGCCGAGATCTCTGAAGCGACCAACGATCTCAACCTAACCGACATCGACTCGACCCCGGGTGACCATGTGTGCAAGACTGATATCGATAACGATGATGCAATCGATCAGGATGCCGACGAAGGGTGTGATGATATTGATCCCGCCCCCGTCCGCGTGAAGCAAATCTTCGATCTTGCCCTGATCAAAAAGGTCAAAGGCACCCAGACTGACTACAAACCAGGCGACAAAGTGACCTTTGTCATCGGTGTTACCAATCAGGGCACCCTGACCGGCACCGATATCCAGATCAAAGACACCGTACCCAAAGGACTCGAACTGGCGGATGATCGCTGGGAGATGGAGGGAGACCATGCTATTCTTAAAACACCGATTCCCTCGCTTGCACCCAAAGCATATGTTACGCGCGAGATCACCTTTGTCATCACCAAAGATGCCGATGGCAAGATCATCAACATCGCTGAGATTCAGTCGGCCGATAATCCACTGCATCTTGATGACAACGACTCGACCCCTGCCGATAATCCTTGTGGAGACGACATGGACAACAACGATGACCTGAGCGATCCCAACGGATGTGACGACATCGATCCGGCCTGGTTGACGGTCAAGAAGCCCTCCATCCCCAATGCGTCTGTGACCACCTCAGATGCAGCGGATTGTGACTGTGCCGACGTGGACAGCAATCAAGTCGATGCGATGGATCTGGTATCGGTATTGCTGCTGATGCTGATCATTGGATTGCTGGGATACCTGGAGGCGGATCGGGAGCGCAATTTCTGGAACTAAGATGTTCCTGGCTGGATACGATTGCGCACCGATCCCGATTTTGGGGTCTGTTTTTGGCCCCAAATATGAGAAAACGATCGATTACGGCGATTTCTGATCGCAAAAGATGCACATATTGACAATTTTATGCTATAATTAAAAAAATCTTAAAATCCAAAGGGTCAACGATGCGCATTTTGATCATCGAAGATGAGGTAACGCTCAACAAGACACTCTCAGACGGACTCAAAGAGTTTGGTTATCAGAATGATGTGGCCGAAAACATTGGCGATGGCCGATATTTTCTAGGCATTCGCAACTACAACCTTGTGTTGCTTGACTGGATGCTGCCCGATGGCAACGGTGTCGATATCATCGCAGAGATCAAGGAGCGCTCTCCCAAAACTGCCGTGATTGTTCTCTCGGCACGCGACGACAAAGAGAGCGAAATCGAAGCGCTGCGTGCAGGAGCAGATGATTACATCAAAAAACCGTTTGATTTTGAGATATTACTGGTACGCATCGAAGCTAAACTTCGGTTTGGCACCAGCAACATCATCGAAGTGGAAGAGCTGGTCATCAATCCCGAAGAGGAGAAGATCATCTACCAAGGCAAAGACATTGAGCTCAAAGGCAAGCCGTTTGAGGTACTGACTCATCTGGCAATGCACAAAGATCAGATCGTCTCCAAAGAGCAACTGCTCGATGCGATCTGGGAAGAGCCGGAGCTGGTCACTCCCAATGTGATTGAAGTGGCCATCAATCAGATTCGCCAAAAAATGGACAAACCACTCGGCATCACAACCATCGAGACTGTGCGGCGTCGCGGATACCGGTTTTGTTTTCCCCACAAAGAAGCCTGAGGCGTAACTTTCTCGTCAAGCTGGCCGCCGTAACGGCGGGGCTTGAGCTCCTGTTTTCATTTGTTTTCTACCACTACATCAGCTACAGCGTTGATCAACAACTCAAAACCACCATGATCAAACAGGCCAATTACCTTTTTGGAACCTACGATGATCTCGAACGGGTGCTGGCAACACAAAAGAGTATCCTCAAAAAGACCCTCAAGCTCCAGGCGCGCATCGAGACGCTGCCCGACCGTGATTTTCAGCCGGTCCATTTCAAAACATTCAAGCGCCACCGGCACGCTTATCTGGAAGCGTACTTTCCTTACGAGTTCGCCTCGCAGCGCTATCTGATTCTCACCGCCGATGTCACCAGCCAAAAAGCGATCGAAAATCAGGTCATACGCGGGATCATTCTCTTCTATCTGCTGGGAATGGCCGGTGTGATGCTGTATGCTTTTTTTCTCTCAGGGATGCTGGTGGCGCCGGTTCGGGTCTTTGCACATCGTCTCTCCAAGGTCAACGAGCGGGCCCTGGCGCCAATGGCGTTGCGCAATGTCCCCGAAGAGTTTTTGCCGCTGGGGCGTTCGATCAATCAGCTCATTGGTCGCATTGAGAGCTTTTTGCGCTACAAAAAAGAGCTTTTTGTCGGTACGGCACATGAGCTCAAGACGCCGTTGGCGGTCATCAAGGCCGAGAGTCAGGTCGCCCTGATGAAACGGACCCAGACGGTTGAGGGATTGAGCGAGGTACTCAAAAACAACATTCGTACCGTCGATGCGATGAACAGAGTGATTGAGTCGATTTTGGCATTTGGGCGGGCCGAAGGTGCACAATTTGAAGAGCCGGAGACGATCGACGTGGTTGCGTTTTTGAAAGGAATCTGCCAGGAGTTCACTCTGTTGGCGGAGCAGACATCGCGGCAACTTCAGTGCCGTTTTGCGGTGGAACATCTGTCGGTAACGCTCCCGCCTCTGCTGTTGCGGCAGATTGTTCAAAATCTGCTCCAAAACGCATTGAAATTTACCCCGGAGGGGAAACGGGTCAAAATGATTGTTTTCAGGAAAGATACCACACTTCGGGTGATGATACGCGACGAAGGCAAGGGGATCGAGGAGGGTCTGGATGTGTTTGCGCCGTTTCGACGTACGTCTGATTCGTCCGGGGCGGGTCTGGGGCTGTTTTTGGTCAAGAGTGCCGCCGATGCACTGGGGGCCGAAGTCACTCTCAAAAATCGTATCGATGCCAGGGGCGCAGTCGCAACACTGGTGCTTCCACTCGGCCAGGATCCATAAGGAGACCTCTCAAAGCAGCATCGTTCTGCCTCCTTCTGGGTATTGGAGTTATTGGGTGCTGCAGTGCTGACGTTTTCGATCCGGCTTTGGTCACGCCTCCGGGCACGCTCTTTGACAGGCAAAGAATCCTCTTTTGGGGTTTGGGTTAAATAAAGCATAAGCTTGGATAAGCTATAAATCCGTACGTTAAAAATTCTGGAACAGAGGTCATCATGGCTCTTTTGATATCCGATGAGTGCATCGCTTGCGATGCCTGCCGCGAAGAGTGTCCCAATGAAGCGATCGAAGAGAACGATCCGATCTACTGGATCGATGCCGATCGGTGTACCGAGTGTGTTGGACACTATGACGAACCCCAGTGCGTGGCCGTCTGTCCGGTCGACTGCATCATCTCGGACCCCAACAATGTTGAGAGCGTCGAAGAGCTGATGTTCAAATTTGAACAGCTTCAGGCCGAGGTGTAGGTCTACCCATATGCCCAGACACACGGCCGTCATCGATATCGGCTCCAACTCAGCCCGTCTGGTCATCTACCAAAAAACAAGCCGCTACGGTTTTCACCTGCTGGCACAGCACAAAAGCCGCGTTCGTATTGGGGAGGGTGCCTATCGTCAGGGAGGCGTTCTGCAGCCCGAACCGATGGAGCGTGCCTTTCGTACGCTCGAATCGTTTCGCAGGATCATTGCAGCATATGGTGTGCGGACGGTGCGGTGTGTAGCGACTTCGGCCCTGCGCGATGCGCCCAATCAGGCGGAGTTTGTAACGCGCGTTCGCAAACATTTGCAGATCGATATACGTGTCATCGATGGTCAGACCGAGGCGATGTATGGTGCCATCGCAGCGAGCAATCTTCTGCCCATCCGGGATGCTGTTACGATCGATATCGGCGGCGGATCGACCGATATGGCCCGAATCGTTGGGGGCAAGGTAGTAGAGACCTTTTCGCTCGATCTGGGTACGGTGCGCTTGAAGGAGTTGTTTTCCGGCAGGCGTCTGGATCGCCAGGAGGCCCAGTCTTATATTGATCGTCAGATCCAGGCCCTTCCAGAGTCGTTTCGCTCCTCCTTGGGAGTGGGCATCGGCGGGTCGGCCCGTGCTCTGGCCAAAGGGATCATGGAAGCGACTGCATATCCGCTGGACAAACTGCATGCGTTTGCATATCGCTATCGTGATCATCGCGACTATATCGATGCGATCATCGAATCGGATCTGGATGATTTAGGAGACTATGCGATCAAGCCGGAGCGATTTGATACGATACGCGAAGGGGCACTGATCCTGGATGCGGTCGTACGTCGATGCGGCATACGTCGTATCGTCACCAGTGGTGTCGGGGTACGCGAAGGCGTCTATCTGGCATCCCGTTTGCGCCGCGATGGCATGCGTTTTCCTGCCGGAATCAACCCCAGCATTCGGAGCATTCGAGACCGATTTGATATCGTAACGCTTCCAGCAGGCCACCGTCGCCGACACGGTCGGCAGTTGTTTGATCTGCTTCAGAAGCGATTTGGAGGAGACCGGCACGATCGCGATCTGCTGATGCATGCGCTCAGTCTGGCCAATACGGGCAAGATGCTGACCATCTACAAAGAGCATCGCCACGCCCATTGTATCGCGGAGCAGGAGCTCAACTATGGATTTTGGCACGAAGAGATCATCACCATCGCTTTGCTGTTGCGCTCCAAAGGGATGCGCACATATCACAAAGAGCTCTATCACCACTATCGCGGACTCCTGCCGCGCAAAAAAAAGCTCAAATGGATGGTGTTTATCTATACACTGACGCTCATTCTGTATGAAAACGGTGTGGAGTCGCGCATCGATTTTGGCTGCCACAAGGGCGAACTCTCCTTGACATTTCAGTCAGCAGTATCGTATCTACTGCTTGAAGCACTCCAGCGCATTTCGGTCCCAAAAGGCCTCACAATACGCATCGAACAAGCCTGATGCGCAGGCACAGGCACACCCCCGCCGCCCGGCAGACCATTCACTCACACTACGCGATGCGTTCGGCTGATGCTGCAACAGTGACCGATTGAAGGTTGGTATTGTGTGGAGAGAGGGTGCGTTCCCGATCCACGAAGGATCGGAGCAGATGAGAGGAGCTATCAGAACTCTTTGCCGATGGTAAACTCAAACGAAGAGGTTTCGTCATCCTTCTTGGGATTGATGGCCTTGGCGAAGATGAAGTTAACATCGCCCAGCGGTGAGCGCCATTCGATCTGTGCTCCAACCGATTTGCGTACCTCTTCGCCCCAGCTCTTGTAACCAATCATACCGTAGTCGACAAAAGTTGTCAAGCGCACCTTATTACGTTTGGAGAGGCTGAAACTGGCCTCGATGCTCGCAACGGCACTTCGGAGTCCCGGTCCCGTTTTGGGTTGGATGCTGGCGCTGCGGTATCCGCGCACCCCGCGATAGTAGCCGCCGATTCGGAAGGTTTCGGCATCGGGAACAAAGCCCATATCGTGGATATGATTGATCTGGGTTTTGTAGCGCAGGATGACGTCGTAGCCAGTTTGCTCCTCAAGACCATAGTAGGCGGCAAACTTCAAGCTGTTTTTGATGTATTTGGCCAAAGCGTAGCCGCTCGTGCCGCTACCGATACCGGCATACTCGGTGTGAAACTTGAGGTAGATACCCCGGCTGGGCTGATAGAAGTTGTTGGTGCTGTTGTAAGTCAACGAAAGCCCAATGGCTGACTTGATGTAGTTTTGGACGGTTGAGAGATTTTTTTGGCCCAGATCGTAGTTGGGGTTGGCAACGAAGACACTGGTGTTAACGTCGGTGTAGCGGATGCGATTGTACTGGTAGTCTACTGAAGCACTCAATTCACTGGTGAGTCTTTTGCGCACACCCAGATAGGCACCCAGTTCCTTGGTGCCGTATCCGTACGTCCCGATAGCATCATCGATCTTATCGGTTTTGGAGAGACCACCGTAGAGGCCGTAATCGGTTCCAGCGACATGTGGGATATCAAAGAAAAATGTACCGTTTTTCTTGAGTTTGGAATAGGAGGCAGTGATGCCGGTGTTGATGCCGGTTCCGTAGAGATTTTTCTCTGAGAAGGATCCCTCTGCAAAGAGCCCCTGCATGCTGTCATAGCCGACGGCTCCCATAATCTGGCCGGTTTTGGCCTCTTTGACATCGATCACAACATCCACGTGACCGTTGTGGCGATCGACGGGGCGGATCGTTACGCGCTCAAACAGGCCGCTACGGCTGAGTTCGGCCTGTGCATCCAGCAGATCGCCCAGCCGATACCGATCACCCGGTGCGAGTGAGATGTAGTTGCGAATGGTCGATTCGCGCGTTTTGGTGTTACCCTTGATGACAATGTCGCTGATGGTGGCTTTGGTGTTGGCCTGGACGGTGTAGATGACACTC
>CAZWMZ010000141.1:0-3121 GCA_964634965.1 uncultured Nitratifractor sp.
GCATCGCGGTACGATCGTTCAGGCCGATCAGTTCAAGATGGCCTTGTGGGGTACTACCGACAAATCCGACTCGACCTTCCGTGCCATCATGAAACGCCTCAAAGACAAGCTCGAAGAGGATGACTTCGTCCAATCCTACAAGGGTCAAGGCTACATGGTCGAATAGGCGCCGGCCAACGCCGGTTTGTTGCGGGCCAGCCGGTACCCCGGATTCCGAAAGTGGATTCGATGCATGTGGCCCTGCGCGTATGTGAGGGGTGTGGTGCATGCATTGGAGTTGCACCTGCAGGTGCAACGATGCTTTTGCGCAAAATCCCTGGATGCGATGAGGGCATGCAGTCCGGGTTTCTGCTTCGGAAGGCGGGGCACGACCGCATCCCTGTGGTTCTTCGATGAGGAGTCGAGCATGCACAATCCTTCACGCCGATCATCACAGCATCTTCAATCACGACGGCGCTTCCTGGCGCATCTGATCGCCGGATCATGGATGGCAACACAGCTCTACGCTGATGGATGGAAGCAGGATGCGCCCAAACGTTACACCATTGCAACCGCAAGCACTGGCGGCACCTACTATCCGGTGGGCGTAGGGATCGCGACCATCGCCAGCATGCAGCTGGCGGCAAAACATCGGATGACCTTTTCGGCGCTGGCGAGTGCGGGCAGCGCCGAAAACATCGATATGATCGACAAGGGCGAGGTCGATTTCGCGATCGTTCAGGGGCTCTTTGCTTCCATGGTACGGCAAGGGAGCGGCATCTATCAGGGGCACCCTCGTACCAATATGCTTGCGATCAGCATGCTCTGGCAAAACGTCGAACAGTTTGTCCTCTGTCACGAATACGTTGAGACCGGCACCATCCTCGATCTCAAACATCTCTACGGCAAACCGTTCAGTATCGGCAAGCGCCACTCCGGGAGCCGCATCTCAGGAGAAACCTTGTTGCGCACACTGGAGATCGCCTACGACCGCATGGATCTGCGCTATCTGGGGTACGGCGCCAGCGCTCTTGCGATGGAAAAACACACGATCGAGGGGATGAACATTCCTGCTGGCGTGCCTGCCGGGGCTGTCGCGCAGGCATACGACCGCATCGGAGCCGATCGGATCACCATTCTTGAGTTCACCGACGCGCAGGTCAAACAAGTCCGCGACGCCTTTCCGATCTGGAACCGCTACACCATTCCTGCCCATACCTATGCAGGCCAACACCGCGCTTTGCGCACCATCGCCCAACCCAACCTGCTGATTGCAGCCCGGGATACGCCCGAGGAGACCGTCTATCGGCTCACCAAAACCCTTTATGAAAATCTACCATTTCTCCATACCGTCCATGCGGCAACCCGCGCCATTGCACTCGAAAGAGCGATCACCGGACTCCCCATGCCACTGCACCCAGGAGCGATACGCTACTATCGCGAACGTGGATTGTCGATCCCTGATGCCCTGATCGTCTCCTGATCACAACCGCAGCAGCGCAGTGCATCTGACGGTGGACGGTGGGGTCTGGAACTAAATTTTAAATTTGCACAGATACAAAAGAGTATATCACGAAAACAAAACGGGTTCTCCTCGGGATTTGGGGTATCCTAAACTCCCTTTTGCTACAATCCTCCCCATGCAAACAGACGCGAGCGACTACCTCATCATCGGCGCGGGCATCGTTGGGCTGGCCATAGCCATCGAGCTCAAGCGTGCGCACCCTGATGCCTCCATCACTGTTCTGGAAAAAGAACCCGCCGCAGGCTGCCACAGCAGCGGCCGCAACAGCGGGGTTTTGCACGCGGGGTTCTACTACACCGCCGATTCGCTTAAGGCCCGCTTCACCCGCGAAGGCAATGCCGCCCTGCGTGCCTTTTGTCGCACGCACAATCTCCCTCTCAACCAATCGGGCAAACTGGTCGTCGCCACCCATGCTGAGGAGGATGCCCTCCTCGATACCCTGATGGAGCGCGGGCAGGCCAACGGTGTGGAGTTGCACTGGCTCGATGCGGAAGCACTCGCAGAGCGCTTTCCCAAAGCAACCACCCATCGGCGGGCCCTCTGGTCGCCCACCACTGCCACCGTCAACCCCCGCGAAGTCACCCGCACTTTTGCGCGCGTGGCTCAGGAGATGGGGATCACTCTGCGCACCCGTTGTGCCTACCGACGGCGCGCAAAGGGCCAACGGATCGACGCCACATGCGGTCGCTTCGCCTTTGGCCATCTCGTCAATGCTGCCGGGCTCTATGCCGATCGCATTGCACACGATTTCGGCCAGGGAGGTGCATACACGATCCTGCCGTTTAAAGGAATCTATCTCAAAGACCCCGACAACCACTCGGGTTTGACGACCAACCTCTATCCCGTTCCCAACCTCGCCAATCCCTTTTTGGGAGTGCACTTTACCCTCACAGCCGACCAGGCTGCCAAGATCGGCCCGACAGCCATTCCAGCTTTTTGGCGGGAAAACTATCGTGGATTTGAACGCTTCAATCTGCGGGAGATGCTCCAGATTCTCGGTTGGGAAACGCGGCTTTTTCTGGGCAACGATTTTGGGTTTCGCTCCCTGGCCATCAGCGAGATCAAAAAGTATCGCCGCTCCCACCTCATCCAGCTGGCCCGCCGTCTCACCCGCACCATGGATCTGCGCCCCTACACAACCTGGAGCTCCCCCGGCATCCGAGCCCAACTGCTCCACAAACCCACCCGCAAACTGGTGCAGGATTTCGTCGTCGAACACACCCCTACCCACACCCACATCCTCAACGCCGTCTCCCCCGCCTTTACCGCCTCCATCCCCTTCGCCCAATGGATCGCCAGGGAGATATAAGCTTATACGTTTTCGTTTTCTGAAAATAATTTTCGATTTGCGGATTTTGTTGAGCAAAAAGGTGACTTACCCACCAGTTTTGACAAACATGCGCTCTTTGGTATGAATGAATTTGTAACTTTCAGGTCAAGAACCGTTACAGATCATAACAGCCCGGTCTATGGCAATTCGCAAGCCAACATGATGTACAATGGCGTCATGAAACATCTACGTGGCCATACTCGACGGTACTTTTCGCTGGCGGTGATCGCGATCTATTCGACGCTGTACAAGCTCAGCCGCATGGATACCAACCGCCGATACCACAA
>CAZWMZ010000142.1:0-12668 GCA_964634965.1 uncultured Nitratifractor sp.
AAAGGGTCTTGTATTTGCTGCCATACTGATGATCGCAACGGTCGTTGTGGTGCAGCAGATGCATATCGATCTGAGTGATCCCATCAACTGGATCACGATGCTGGGAGCGCTGGCGATTGCTGGACTCTCTTTTGGTGTGTCGGCCAAATATATGGCTCAAATGCAGACCGATACCGCATCGGGGGAATTGGCCGAAGAGAACTGGGACGGCATCGGTGAATACAAAAACGAACTGCCTGCTGGCTGGGCCTGGTCGTTTCTAGGAACCATCATCTGGGCGGCATGGTATTGGCTGGCCGGCTATCCGCTGAACGCCTTCAGCCAGATTGGTCAGTACAACGAAGAGGTTCAGGCCTATCAGGAAAAATTCCAGGAGAAGTGGAAAAACCCCTCCGAAGAGACGCTCAAAGAGATGGGTGAGTCGATCTTCCTCGTACAGTGTGCCCCTTGTCACGGTGAGACCGGTGACGGTCTGAGCGGCAAAGCACAGGATTTGACCGCCAAACGTACCAAGGCCGAAGTGCTCAAGATCATCAAAAATGGTCAAAATGCACTCGGTGCTTTCCCTGGCGGTATGCCTCCGGGTATGGCACAAGGTGCAGCAGCAGAAAAGGCAGCTGAGTATGTTGCCAGCGGTTGCAAAGGCAAAGCTCCGGCTGAGTTTGGTGTGTGTGCCGGATGTCACGGTGCATCGGGCGAAGGCATTTCGGGCGCTGGACCCAGCCTGCAGGGGCATGACGTGAAAAATACGCTCGCAAAAGGGAAAAAAGGCGCTATTGGCGTGATGCCAAGCTTTGAGACCCGCTTCACTCCGGTACAGGAGAAAGCGCTCGAGACCTATGTCAAGTCACTGGCACAATAAGGAGCAATAGAATGGCAGTAGCAGAAAATACCAAGCGGGGCCTTTTTCGCCTCGACGGCATTACTGGAATGTTGATTGCAACCGTGTTGTTGCTGAGCATTTTGGGCGTGTTGACCTATCTGGCGATCGTAACACAAAACGCTTCGATCAAGAAGCCCTACGATCCGACTCCGGTGACCAAAAGCCTTACAAACGTCAAGGCCGTCAGCACCGACAACGCGAAATTCGCAATCGAAAACCTCTAAGGAGTCTGTCATGATCAAGATTATGGACAAAGTTCTAACACTGGGCTTGGTTATATTGGCCGCGATCACTTTGTGGTCGGTTTTGACTCCCAATCACCTTTTTGTAGGCTGATCGTGTGGCAACCGCAGCAAGGGTAACCTTGCTCGCGTTGCTTTTGGGTCTGTTTCTGCATGCAGACTATGTCTTTGATGATCAAATTCTCTCCCCTAAAGCTACCGAAACCATCCAGAAGATTGCACAGGAGATGAGTGCCAGGACCGGCATCAATGGGTACGTCGTGACGACCACGCGCACAATTGGGCGTGGAGAGAGTCTGTATGCGTTTTTAGATCACTACAAAAGCAACCTGAGCAAGCCGTATGTCGTTTTGATGTTTGTGCCCAACTCCAAACGCATTGGCATCCTGGTGTCCGACCCGTCGCTCAAAACCTATTACGACGACGGGAGAGTCAAAGAGTATGCCATTCGTATCATCGGCAGTCCCGACAAAAATTCGCTTCAGTCGAAGTATGACGTCGGGGTGGTACAGGCGTTTTCAGAACTGGCCGATGAGATTGCCGAGCATAAGGGTATCGTTCTTGAACAGACCATCAAGGACGAAGGAAGCTGGGTCGTAAAACTGGTGACATGGATGGTCTATATTGGCTCATTGTTGGTCTTTTGGGTCTATTTTGGACGACCACTTTACAAGAGGATACGCTATGGCAAACAGGACGGATAAAGGGAAGTTTTGGCCCTGGTTGATTTTGGGTTTTGTCTCGATCGGGATACTGCTGGGATACTGGACGGTACGCTCAGCGATCTCATTGCCGGTGCATGAGTCGAATGATTTTATGCAAAAATACCAGCTTGCCGATATCCACTTTAACCGCATTCAAGAGCAGCAAGAGAGATTCGATGCGCGATACCGTGCTGCGATCGAAGGGATGGTGCGTTCCGATTTTGTTCCCAAACACCTCAAGCGCACCAACGTCAAAGTGTGGGAACTTCAACCCACAAATACCTTGACGATTCGCGTCACGACGCACGAAGGCCAGGGCGTTGATGATGCCAATGTCAGTGTGCTTTTGACGCGCCCCTTTACCCAGAAAGAGGATCAAAAGTTCGTCAATCTCAAAGGAAGTGGTGGCGCCTATCTGCTCAGCAATCTCCGGCCGGGCAAACCGGGACGCTATCTGCTCTATGTACGCATTCAGGTCGGCGATGCGGTCGGATTCATCGAGCGCGAAGCCTACTTGAAGCCTGCGCGAAAGTAAAGACCCCAGGATGGCGGAGGCCGTCCTGGGATACGCTGGCCAATCTCTATCCCAAATCTCACAATAGAGATTCGGACCCCATGTGCTCTTGTCGCATCCAGCAGCCTTACACAAAACCGTCGCCGGATCTGCGGGTGCAACTTACGCTGGATCCAGACTCCTTGCCGGTGTGCAGAGCGCGGATTCGAAGGGTTCTGTTTCGGGATCAGGGCCTGTTGGTGCATCGGCAGACGACTTTTGCTATACTTCTTGTATGAAAACCCTTCACATCTACCCGACTTCTCGGGCCATACGGGCTGCCACTTTGGAGGCAAAAGAGCAGGATACGCTGCTGCCGCACATGTTGCGCATCGATGCGTTTGAGATGCGCTGTGTACGCCTGGGAGATCGGGCGATGATCGATCCGCTTCAGCGGATCCTTTTGTTGCGCGAAGCGGCGGACTTTTCAGCCTTTTCCTCCTTGAATATTGATCGAAAACTGGTGCGTTTCCTTGCGCACAGCGAAGGGCTGTTTCGTTTTTTTGAAGAGCTGGCTTATGAGCAGGTATCGTTTGAGCAGCTGATGCAGGCCGATGCGTATGCGGAGTACGATCGGCATCTGGCCATACTCGCGTTGCTGCGTGATCGGTATCGGGACCTGCTCGATGCTCGAGGATGGATCGATCGCATGTTTGTGCCGGAGTGGGGGCAGTTTGATGCGACCTATGTCGATCGTTTCGACCGCATCGACCTGCACCTGGAGGGGTATTTGAGTCGCTACGAACTGGAGCTGTTTCGTCAAGTTGCAGAGCGGACACAGGTGGTGGTCCATTTCATTACCGGCCCTTATGTGCGCAAGATGATGGAGCGGTTTGGCGAGTACGGTATCGAGCTGCCCGACGCCGCACGCGTCGCGTTTGACCTCGGGAGCGGCCAGCAACTGCATACCGAGCCTGTCGTCTCGTCGGCACAAGTAGATGTGCGTGCCGTAGGGGAACGTCTCGAGCAGATTCCGGCGGCACTGGAGGCGATCGATGCGATGGTGCGACAAGGGATCGCGCCCGATCGTATCGCTTTGATCGTACCCGATGAGACATTTAAAACGTTTTTGATGCAGTACGATCGGGTGGGCAATTTCAACTTTGCCATGGGGTACGATTATCGATCGGGCCGAGTCTACAAAAGCCTCGAAGCGATGCGACGGTATCTGCAAGGTCGCGATCCGATTGACCGTGAGCGTTTGGAGCGGTACGGAATCGATCCGGTGCAGCTGGATGCGACCGTTGCTGCTGCAACCGACTGGAACGTGGAGAGATTTTTGGCATGGTTGGACGCGTCCGGGATCGTCGATACGCAGACGCAGCGCATCGAGGCGGTCGAGACGATGCGGGAGCGTTTTGGTCGTCTGTTTGGAGCGTGGAGATTGACAGGGCTCGAGTGGATGAGCTTGTGGTTGCATGCGCTTGCATCGCTGCGGTTGGACGATGTGCGCGGAGGAGCCATAACGGTCATGGGTGCACTGGAGACGCGCGGCGTGGCGTTTGATGGAGTGGTTGTTGTCGATTTCAACGATGGGATTGTTCCGGCGACGACAGCCAAAGATCTCTTTCTGGACACATCCGTTCGACGGTTTGCCGGATTGCCGACACGCCAGGATCGTGAAGCGCTCCAAAAGCACCTCTACCGTCGCTTGATTGATGCATCGATGCAGACACAGATCATATATGCAACAGCCGATCACCGTTTGCCGTCACCGTTTCTGTATGCGTTTGGTTGGGGGGAGGGCACTCCCGAACCAGTGGCAACCGAGTGGCTCTACCCCGGACCCTATCGACGTAAGGTGCCGACCGATCCAGTGGTGGAATCGTTTGATGCGACGCTTCAAACATGGTCGCCATCCCGACTGAAGAGCTGGTTGAGTTGCCGGCGTCACTACTACTATCGTTATCAGCTTCGGATCCCTGAACGCGCATCGACCGAGATCAATGAGGGAGAGTGGATTCACCGCATTTTGGAGCAGGTCTATCGCGAGCACGATCGCTTTGCATCGGTTGAGTCGCTGCGCACGGTGTTGGAGCAGAGCATCGATCGCCTGCTCCCTGAAGGGGATTCTATGGGTGCCTTCTATGCCGGTATATGGAAAGAAAAACTGAAGCCATTTGTGGCCAGGGAGGTGGAGCGTTTCACGGAGGGGTGGCGCGTGGTGGAGCGAGAATGGACCTGCACAGGTGACATTGGAGGGTTGCCGTTTGTTGGCCGTATCGACCGGGTTGATCGACGGGGAGAGACCGCGTTGCTGATCGATTACAAAACCGGTAACCTCAGCGAAGCCAATCGCACAAAGCACCTCGAAAAGACCGTTGATTTTCAGATGAACATCTACCGCCTGCTGGCACAGTCGCACTATGACGAGCTTGCGTTGGCATTTTGGCCAGTGTTGAATGCACCCGATCTGGTGATGGCTGAGGCACTGGATGAAAAAGAGGCAGTTTTGCTGGAGCAGCTCTCAGCATTGCGCGCTACAACGCACTGGCGTGCCGAACGCACCGACAACCTGAGTCAATGTCGTTACTGTCCCTATACGCTGTTGTGCGAACGGGGGGAGTATATACGGCCGGCTTAGGTTGCGCATCCTGCTTGTGAGCACCACACAAACGTGTCCATATTCACCATACCGATGACCACCCTGCGTGCATTGCGATTGCTTGCCCGTATCGCGTGCATGTTTTGGCCTGGACGGGTGTTCAGTCTGCCGGTTGCAGACCAACGCTTATGATGGTATTGCATGCGCCTCAAAATCGATCGGAGGATTTTGGCTATAATATCTCCATGAAAATCCTCCAGCACACCGCAACACACTCGGAGAAAATCCCTGCCCAGGCCGTGAGGCTGTTGCCGCACCGTTTATTGTTGTCAGGATGGTGCCATCCATGATCGCCGACCAGCTCCTCATCGGCGTCATCCCCGCCGACATCGCCCCCGAAGATCGCCAAGCCTTCGAAGAGCTCAAAGCCATCGGTGCAGTGTATGAAGAAAACGGTGTCTGGAAACTCCACTCACTCTATCGCATTGGCACACTCTCGCTGGGTCGAGATGGCAACGGATACGTCGCCGCGCAGACCAAAGAGCAGCGCGATCTGCTCATTCCCCCCGAAGATCTGCTCGATGCCCGCCCGGGCGATACGGTCGTCGCCCGACGTCATCTGGCGCGCCGCGGTCGTCCTGCCGGTGCGATTGTGGCGATTGTCGCGCGCGCTCATCTCTACGCACTGGCCTACAGTCGGCGCGAGGCAGACGGGACGATCGCTCTGATCGATCTGCGCACCGCCCAGCCGATCCAGGCGCGCATGCCCGGGATCAGTCTCTCGACGTTCAAGCTCGGCACGGTGTTTCGGATCGAGTGGGATACCGGCACGATTCGCGAGGCACTCGGTCACCTCGACGATCCCAATATCGACGAAAAGATCGCGCTCTTCCTCCACGACCGCCGCGACCGTTTTCCTCCGGAGTCTCTCGCAGAGGCCGAGGCCTTTGGGAGTGCGGTCGATGCCGACGCACATGCCGACCGGATCGATCTGCGCGATCTGGACTTTTGTACGATCGATCCAATCACGGCCAAAGATTTCGACGATGCGATCCATTTTGATCCCCACACCCACACGCTTCACGTTGCCATTGCCGATGTGAGCCACTATGTTCCCTTTTTCAGTGCGATCGATCGCGAGGCACTGCGGCGCGGTTTTACCACCTATCTGCCGCACAAGGCCTTTCCGATGCTTCCGCCCCAGCTGAGCGAGAACCTCTGCTCGCTCAAACCACGGGTCGATCGTCTGGCCTTTGTGGCGCGCATTGTGCTCGATCCCGAGACACTCGAACCGATCGAAGAGACCTTTTTTGAGGCGATCATCCACTCGCATTTTCGTTTTCACTACGATGCGGTTGATGGGATACTCGCCGAGGGCTACGCAGGCGACGATCCGACGATCCGACGCATCCTGAGCTGGCTGTTGCCCCTCTACGAGATCACCCGCACACTCCGCGAAACTCGCCTGAAAGCGGGCTTTGATTTTCACAGCGATGAGGTCAAGATCACGCTCGATGATGCGATGCTGCTGCAGGCAACCCAGATCGAGCACTCGACACCGGCACACAGCCTCATCGAAGAGTGCATGCTGCTGGCCAACCGTGCCGCAGCCAAACGGTTTCGCGGTGATGGTGATGGGATTTTCCGGATCCACGAACCGCCCAAGCTGAACAAGATCGAGTCGCTCCTGGGGCAGCTGGCTGCGGTCGGGCTGCACGTCGCATCGTACGACGAATCCCCCGCCCTGATTCGCGCCATCCAATCCCAGGCCCAGGAGCTGGGGCTCGCATCGGAGGTGGATGCTCTGCTGATCCGCACCCTGCAACAGGCGAGCTATTCGGCCTGGAATGTGGGGCATTTCGGGTTGGGATTTGCGTTTTACAGCCACTTTACCTCTCCCATCCGCCGCTACCCCGATCTGCTACTCCATCGCCTCATCAAAGCACAACTGGCTCACGATACGACCGAAGCGGGCTATTTGCTGCGCAACATCGATCCGCTCTGCCGTCTGGTCAGTCGCCTCGAGCGCAACGCCACCAGAGCCGAATGGGATTTTCGCGACCGCAAATTCGCCCGCTGGGCGCTGGAGAACCGGGGAAGGTTTTTCGAAGCCGAAGTGATCGAGGCCGGCGAGCATCCACGGGCACGCATCCTCGGTCCGATCGAGGGGGTCGAAGTGCGCCTCCTGGGGGAGGATCACCGACTGTTTGATCGCATTCGTCTTCACATCGTCGATGTCGATCTGGCGATGGCGACGATCACAGCTGAACGGGTCGTCAAACTCGAGACACCACATCTCTGACCGGCAATCCTCTTGTACTTTGAGGTGTCCAAAAGCTCAAAGATGGTATATTTGAATTCAATCTCATTCAGGAGTTCAGGACGTGAAACTTTGGCGACATACACTGCTATTCCTTACTCTTGTCACGGCATCGGCTTTGGCGCGCGATCCATCCACTGCTCAGGATTCAACATACATCGGCAGATGGTATGAGATGGTTTTTGGCGAGCAGACGATCGATTTGCGTGCCGACCATCGATGTCGATTTGTTCGTGGTGCAACGGAGCTGTTTGGGTACGATGCCTGCAGATGGCAAGCCAAAAAGAGCCACGGAGAACTGACCATCACCTACTCCAAAGGTACCGGTACGGTCTACATGAAACGCTCCGACGAACTGCTGCTGATGTCCTACTATCCCCATCGCCTCATCAAGATCGCAGCCGATACCTTCCTCGAGCGCCCCAAAGATATAGAGGCCTACACAGCCAAGTGGCGTACACAATACCTCGGAAGCTGGGAGTCCAAAGACCACACCTCTTCGATCGTGCTGCGTGCAGACAAAACCTGCAGCTACTCGGCGCATGAGGAGACGGTCTTTGGGGACAGCACGTGCAGCTGGAATGCTGGAAACGACGGAGCGACGATGGTCTTTACCAATCCCCAAAATCCCGACCACAACGTCGCTCTGTTTCTGCGCGTCATGGATGGCAAACTGCTCGGCGCACGTGACAAATCCCAAACCCTTCCGCGCCGAGCCGAAGTGACCATGATCCGAACCCAGGCATAGTAGCGCACAGATGTATCAACGCGAATTGGATCAGCGCATTGCTCAGGCGCTTCCCAAAGCGGTGCTGCTCTATGGAGAAAACGACTACCTGATCGATCACTACCTTGCGCTCTACAAACACAAACTGGATGCGTACGAATCGCATCTGTCGCTCTATCACGACGCATACGATTTCGATCAGGCACGCAACTACCTTGCGCAATCGTCGCTCTTTGGAGGGATCAATCTTCTGATCGTCCGCCACGCCAGGAAGATTCCCAAAAAAGAGCTCGATACCCTCGTCGCATTGGCCAACAAAAACAGCGACAACTACTTTCTCTACGCCTACGAAGGCTCACCCAGCGATGCCCGTACGCTGCAGGCCTCTTTTTCTGAGAAGCGCGGTGGAGTCTGGGTACGCTTTTTCGAGCCTAACCCACGCGAAGGCGTTGCGATCTTGAGCCAAAAGGCACAGCAGCTCGGTATGGAGATCGATCCTTATGCCTTGACGTATCTGTTTGAACTGCTCAACCACAACCTTGCACTGTGCGCAGCCGAGCTTGAAAAACTTGCCATTCTTCCAGACAAAATCACCCGCAAAGAGATCGATCGCCTCGTCTACTCGACTGCACCGTTGGCCATCGAGAGCATGCTGATTGATCTGTTTGGCAAAAAGCCGATCCTGGAGACACTGCATAAGCTGCTGGAGCTCGGAGAGGATGAGTTTTCGATCCTGAGAGCAACGCAGTTTTTTGTCCAGCAGATCTTTCTGTTTCATGCCCACATCCGTCTGCATGGCCACGCAGACTCCAAGGCGATCCTGGGCTACAAGCTTCCCCGGCAGATTGAAGAGCAAAAAGCCTCCCTTGCCCTCAAAGTCAAAAGCAGCACACTTTTGAAGATCTACGAACACCTCCTCTCGGCCGAATTGCGACTCAAACAGGCAGGCAATTTTGATCGCGAGAGTCTCCTCTATGGCATGCTGATCGGCATTCAAATCTACCTTTAAATGGGGTCAGGCGTTGAATATCCACCTATACAACGTAAGTTTGGGATTTAGTCGCCATTATTTTATTCGTTACGAGCCATCAAGGTGGATATTCAACGCCTGACCCCGAGAATGCGATAACCCAAAAAGCCACTTCTTACCCTTTTTTAGATATAATCGCCCTTTCCATAAACTCTTGCTCGCATCCTCAGCAGTCGAAACGCTGCGATGGTTGCGGGCTGTCAAACCAAAAGAAGGATACCGATGAATCATTACGAAATTCTGTTTGTCGTCAAGCCCACCTTGACCGACGAAGAGACTCGGACGCAGATCGAGCGTGCAGCTGCCATCATCACCGAGCATGGTGGCGAGATCGTTGCAACAGACGATATGGGTATGCGCCGCCTGGCCTATCCGATCGAGAAGCATGAGCGGGGCTACTACACCGTCATCTACTTCAAGGCACCCGGTGCGCTGATCGCCGAACTGGAGCGTCAGATGCGCTACAACGAGGAGATCCTCAAGTTTATGACGGTCAAATACCTCAAGAAAAAAGAGGTCACTCAGTTCAAAAAGCTGGTGACCGAAGCTGAACGCAAAGCCAAGGGCCCTGACGCTTCAACCGAGCCCGAAACCCCCGCAGATGAGACGCCCGCCGAATCGACCGAGAGTGCGACCGAAACGGCCCAGACACATGAAGAGAAAGAGGTGTAACCTCTCAGGAGAGCCCCATGTACAACCGAGTGATACTGGTCGGAAACCTCACCCGTGATATCGAGATCCGTTATACCCAGAGTGGTACGGCGATCGGTAAAGTTGGCATTGCCACCAACCGACGCTTCAAAAACGCTCAGGGTGAACAGCAAGATGAGACGATGTTTATCGATTTGACCTTTTTTGGTCGAACAGCCGAGATCGCCAACCAGTATTTGCACAAGGGGAGCAAAGTGCTTGTCGAGGGACGTTTGGTGTTGGAGCAGTGGAACGATCAAGCCGGCAACAAGCGAAGCAAACACTCTGTTACAGTAGAGAACATGCAGATGCTTGGCGGTCGAGATGATAACAGCCAGGGAGGCTATGGCGGAGCGCACAACAGTGCGACGCCGAGTCATGCAGGTCACGGCGGAGACGTTTCCGCATCTGTAGCACCCTCCGCTCAAGAGGCTTCGGCACAGCCGACACCTGCCCCCAACGTACCCGAGATCGATATCGACGAAGAAGAAATACCCTTTTAGGAGAAACCCATTATGGCCGAAAGACGCAAGTTTAAAAAACGCTACTGCCGCTACTGCGAGCAGAAAGTCGAGTTCATCGACTACAAAGACCTCAATCTACTCAAATTCAGCCTCTCGGAGCGCTACAAGATCATGCCGCGCCGTCTGACTGGCAACTGCAAACGTCACCAGGAGATGGTCACAGTTGCGATCAAGCGCGCACGCCAGACGGCGTTGATTCCCTATGTTGTTGATCGCAAAAACGTGATCGAAAACCCATTTGAACTGATCAAATAAAGACCCCCTTCGCCCCTTTGGCGGGGCGGTTTTCCTCTACTTTTCCACCTCAATTGCTTTGACTTCCGCCGGGAATCCAGGGCCTTTTGCTTCACGAAGCAGTTTGGCTTTGATCCGCACGTGATGGTTTTGCTTTTCTAAAAGACCCATGGCGCCGGCATTGATGACTTTGTAGTTGGTGTGGGTATGCTCCTCCTCAAGTACGAGGTAGGGGTGTGGCATAGAGCCTTTGAGGTGCAGCGTGCCGCTTAACTCCAGCGCTGGTGCATTGTTGGTGCATCCGCCCATGGCCAGTCCTGCTATCGCCATCAGGATCGCAAGTACCCTCTGCATGTTGCTCCTTTGGTTCATTTGGTTACCAGTGTGACGCTGGTCTGACCATTGAGGTTGGCAAAATCGACCTCAACCTTTCCGCTGAGATTTTCACCGATTTTATAGAGATAGATGGCGTGCGGTGCTACTTCACCATCTTTGTCAAAGATCTTTGGGCCCCTCCAGAGAACCTGGTTGGACTGATCGATGATGGCGTAATTGTAGAAGTTGATCGCACCAAGTTTATAAGTGGCATTCTGGTAGGTATCGGTTACATAATCGCCGGTATTGTATGTCGTATTATGGTCGCTCCCGGCAGGGCGTACGCGATCCGACAGGAGGATTGCTACACCCCACTGCCCCAGAAGGGTCTGCATGCTCTTGTTTGTCGCCTGTTCAATCGCATTGGCACCTCCACTGTTGTTGTAGAGGATATCGTGCAGCACCTTTGCTCCGCCGTAGTTGCGCGTCAGAAACGTCCCGAAAGCGCTTACTTTGGAGTAGTTTATCAAACTGTTGTTCCACGATGAGAGCGAGAGATAATCGTAATAGTCAAACAGAGGATAGCGTCCAAGGGGATTGTCGGGTTGACCTGCCGATCCGTCGGCCGGATCGACTCCGCGTGGGCCGGTGTGTCCGATTTTGGTTGCGATCAGATCTTCGGTCGTCTCTGAGAGCAGTTCGTTGAGCCAGATATCGGTCGAAGTGTTGAGCAGGACCGCTTTTTGATAGAAGTGGATCATGTGCTGAAACTCATGTGCCAGCGTAGCATAGGTCTCTTTTTTCCAGTCGGTTTTGGAGGTGTCTGGATTGGCGAAGATTACCGAATCGATGTAGAACATCACCGTTTCATTTGAGCCGCTGATGGCGCTCTGTTTGTAGTTGTCTTTGGAGTAAAAATATCCGATCATCCCCTCCGATGGGTTGTTGTCCTTTTCGATATCGGTCAGGAGGATGGTGATCGTGTCGTGATCATCGATCAGGTTGTCTGCCTTTTGCTGTGCTTGAGGACCCCACTCTTCGCCATAGATGTTGGTGACCCAGTCATAGATATCGTTGTCCATACCGTCTGAAAGAAAGGTATCGGCCAGCTCCTTGATCTGTGCATCGCTCACGCAATATTTTTTGGTACACGAAGCGCCCTGGTAACTCTCTTTTGAGATCCAGATGTCGACTGTTTTGGTTCCGTAGGCAGTTGAGACGCTCTTGGTATGTGTCAGAATCGCACGGGTTTGATTGCCACTGGAGGTGGCGTCAAGGTAGAAAATCCGTTCATCTCCGACGCTCTTGCCGACTGCAGCGATTTGTTTTGCCTGCCGTGCAGACGAAGCCGATGTTGCGTCACGGTGCAGGGCAGGGTGCAGCGTAGCATTGAAGCGATCAATGGTATCGCGCAACGATTGCGCTATGTTTGCCGATCCGGATGTTGGGCTGTTGGTGCGACGCTGCAGGGACGATGCGCGTCCGATGTGCCTGGTGTTGATCGATGTGGTGGGGCGGGATGTGTGCACGGAGCTGCCGTTGGCCAGTACAGCGTAGAGATCTTTGGGCGAGCTTCCCAGATCGACAGTGACATGGACGCTTCTGGCAGCCCCAAGTGCGATCTGATCCTCCTGGTGGGTCATCGAAACCTGTTTGTGAATGACCGTATCCGGCCCCCGGTAATCGTCGGTTTGCGTCTCGGGCGTCTCCAGTGTCGCATCGCAACCGCTTGCGAGCATAGCAAGTGCGACCATCATGCTCGCACGGATAAGATATTGCATTTATGTCTCCTTTGTTTTTTGCGACTCAAGATGAAATGATGATAATCAAAAATTGTGGAGTGATCATGTTCGGAAGTATACCCTAAGAATGTTACAAAAAAGTCAAAAAAAGATTGCGCC
>CAZWMZ010000143.1:0-5735 GCA_964634965.1 uncultured Nitratifractor sp.
GCCTGTTGCTCGGGGTGTTGGGCACCAACGATCCACTCCCACACCTTTTCGGCTCCTTCGAAACTCAGATACGTAGCGCCTAACAGGAGGATCGGCACGATCAACCACGACGCATAGGCGCTCAGGAGAAACGCCACCGGCAGGATCATGAGTTTGTTGAGCAAGGAGCCTTTGGTGATCGCCCACAGCACGGGAATCTCGCGCGAAGCGTTAAATCCCGACGCCTTCTCGGCATTGACGGCCAAATCGTCACCCAATACCCCGGCGGTGTTTTTGGCGGCGACTTTTGTCATCGCGGCGGTATCGTCAAGCAAGACAGAAATATCATCTAAGAGCGCAAAAAACCCTCCCGTCATGTCGTCACTCCGATCTCGTCAAGTGCCTGCATGATGGTTGGATCGACCATGACGATACCATCCTCATCGATGACGAGGTGCTGGTCGGGTGTAACCGTGATCGCATCGATGGTCAACGGAATGTTCAGCATACCCGGATAGGTATCAAAGCTTTTACGGGGGCACGTTCCAAGAGCCCAGAGACCGACGGGCAGGGTGCGTGTGATGTGCGTATCGCGAACGTATCCGTGCACCAGGATGCCTCCCCACCCGTTCTCCTGTGCCAGGTGCATCAGGGTCTCGCCGACCACGGCGTAGTACTCGGCCGCAACATCCACAACGACGATGCGCCCCTCACCGGGTGTTTTGAGCAGATCGATCAAGGCGGCGTTGTTGCGTACCAGCCGGAGGGTGACAATGGGGGCATGGAGCTGGCGGACCCCGCCATAGGCGCGGTAGTGGTCTGGAAAAACAGTGACGCGTTCGGGGTAGGTATCGCACAAGTCGGCAGTCTGCAGGGGCATGATTTTTCCTTTGGATATTGGGGTGATTGGGCAATCCCGGATCTCGAAACAAAGATACACGATCGCGCACCTTTAAAGCGTTCACTTTCGAGATTGGGAGAAACACTTTGAGAAATTATACTAAAAAGAATACAATATCACTCATCAACACCCAAAGAAGTCCCATGAAAGTCGTCACCGGAGTGGTGGGAAACGATATCCATGTCGTGGCCAACCGCCTGATCGAAATCTCACTCAATGAGCGCGGATTTACCGTCTTTAATCTCGGCGTCAACACTGCACTCGAAGCCTTTTTGGATGCGGCGGTCGAGACCCAGGCCGAGGTGATCCTGATCTCATCGCTCAACGGAGAGGCCGAGGGGTGGTGTCGGGATCTTGCACTGCTCAAGCGTGCATACGGTTTTGACGACAAGATTTTCGTCATCGGCGGCAACCTCGGTGTGGGGGAGATGGATCCAGCGGAGTTGATCCCCCGCTTTCATGGGTATGGCTTCGATCTGGTCTTTCATCAGGTCGATCTCAACGAGGGACTCGATCAACTCGAGGCGTTGATCCAGGAGCGCTCATGAGTCTGTTGCAGCGCGAGCGGGAGATCATTACGGCCAACGAATATGCCGATCGATTTGATTTTGATGAGATCGAAGCGTTTGTGCGCGGAGCGAGCAAGCAGCTGTTTATTTCGCACCGATTTGCCCACAGCGACACAATGCTTGTCCAGCCGCGCGGAGGCTTTCCGACCTACGAAAAGGTCTATCGCCTCTACGAAGCCTTTATCGAGGCGGGGGTGGATGTGCTGCCGTTGACGATTGATTCCAACACGCGTCTCAATGACTACGCAACGGCTCGGAAGATGCTGGCTCTCTCCGAAGCAAACGATGTGGACATGCTCAACGGCTATCCGCTGGTCAACCACGGCTACCACAGCACCCGCAAGATGATCACTCATTTCGATACGCCTGTCAGCCTGCGCCACGGTACGCCCGATGCGCGGCTGCTGGTCGAGACGGCTCTGGCATCGGGGATTTTTGAGATCGAAGGGGGGCCGATCACCTATCTGTTGCCCTACTCAAAGAACTTTCCTCTGGACAAAGCCTTCCTCTACTGGAAGTATGTCGAACGGGTCACGGCGCTCTACTCGCAACTGAATGAGCCGATCAACCGCGAATCGTTCGGTCCACTGAGTGCTACGTTGCAGCCGCCGGTGATCGTGATCGTCATCCAGATCATTGAGATGCTGCTTTCGCTCGAAGAGGGGGTGACCTCGTTTTCAGTCAGCTTCTCACAATCGGGCTCTATGACGCAGGATCTCGTCACGGCCAATGTGTTGAAAAAGCTGGCGCGTCACTATGCCGACCGGTTTGGCCATACCGATGCTGTGCTGCATCTGGTTTATCACCAATGGATGGGAGCGTTTCCCTACAACAAAGAGTACGCCGATGCCCTCATAGCCGTCTCGACGGTCATTGCAGCGATGGTGGGCGCTGATAAGATCATCACCAAGACCCGCAACGAAGCCTTTGGTATCCCGACCAAGGAGGCCAACGGACGTGCCGTTGCCGGTGTGCAGTATATCCTGCAGATCCTGCGAGGACTGCCCGAGATACACGAACCCGAAGAGGAAGAGCACCTCGAACGGATGGTGCACGAGATCATGGAGGCGGTCTTGAATGAACCGGCCGACACGTTGTGGCGTCAGGTCTTTAATGCGATCAAGAAGGGGCGGGTCGAGATCCCCTTTTCGCCCCACATCATCAATGCCAACGAGGTGATCACTATCCGCGATCCACAGAGCAATATCCGGATACTCGAGGGCGGGAATCTGCCGCTCTCCGAGGCGTCGCTGGCCTACGAGCGCTCGCGCATTCATCTTCCAAAAGGAGTCGGTGTCGTGGAAAAGATCATCCAGGATATCGGGATCATGCTATGAGAAAACCCTGCACGAACCACCGCCTGCTTTTTGATATCGGCAGCACCTACTTCAAGGTGTGCGAGGCAGGCCATATCGAACACTATTTTCGCAATTTTCGTATCCCTATTCACGACGACCTGCGTGCCAAATGTGGAGAGAAAATCGCACGATATGCCCCCGAAGATATCGCCATATGCAGCTCAGCCAACGGAGGTCTGAGCACATTGATTGTTGGCATCAGCCGTGCCTTTAGTCTCACCTACGCAACCAACATCGCCTACAATTCAGGGATCAACATCATCGATACGGTTCTCTATCGGGATATTGAGCGCGCTTCGGTACCGACCGGTACGATCGACGTCGTGATCCTCGCCGGTGGGATTGACGATGTTGCGGAGGTATTTGATGCGCGCCTGATGACGTTTCTGGAGCAGTTTAGCTATCAGAATATCGTCCATGTCGGCAGCGCCCGGGTCGCCGAAGCGTTGCGTACGCAACTGCCCGATCTCGTGGTGCTGCCCAATATCCTCGACCGCAAACTCAAGATGCACGAAGCCCCCCTGCGTCGCTATCTGACCGATCTCTATCAGGCTGATATTGTGGGCAAAGAGGAGATCAAGGAGCTCTACGCCATCACTGCCAATCAGATCTACCCCACCCCTTATATCGTCAACCGTGCCCTGCCGCGCATCGCAGAGGATTACGATTTGGTCGATCCCTTTGTGCTGATCGATATCGGCGGCGCGACGACCGACATCCACTACAGCCGCGACCTGGTCAACGATCGGCTCGTCACCGAAGGCGGATACGACCGTCTGGTGTTTAAAAAGCTCGGCGTATATAAGTCTCGCGAATCGCTCGTCTATACGGCTCGCCACAACGAATATGTCTATGAACTGCTTGGGCATCTGGGCGCAACCGAATCGATCCTCGATGAACAGAGCGATACGGCGACACGTATCTTGATGTTGCTGGCGATCTTTTTGGTTCTCTACAAAGTCTCCCGCCATCATGCCGATTATGTCGAGCTCAAACTCGAGCACCTCAATGCCCTTGTCTTTACTGGCGGTATCGCCAAGGTGCTTACCCCCGAGGAGGTCGAACGGGTCGTGAGCTTTTTCTACAACAAGCTGCTGCGTTTTCATCGCATACCCCGCGTGGTGCTGGATGGGCCCTATGCGATCTGGACCTACGGTCATGCATCGACACAAGAGGCCTCCGACACTCCCCGCACCGCGGCAACCTCATCTCAGGAGCTCCCATGACCGTCAACACTGTACGTGCCCTGCTCGAAACCGCTGTGCGTCAAGCGCCCGACAAAGTGGCCGTGGTTCTCGACCGCGACCGGTTGCGCTATCGGGAACTTCTCGATCGGGTCAATCGGGTCGCCAACTATCTGATGGCGCAAGACCTTCCCCGCGGCAGTCGTATCGGTATCTACTCGCACAAGAGCATCGACCAGGTCATTGCGCTGCTGGCGATCCTCTCGACGCCACACATTGCCGTGCCGATTACGCGTCTGCTCAAGCCTGAGCAGGTTGCGCACATTGTCGAGGATTGCGGCATCGAGACTATGATCACGGGCGACCAGAAGATCGGAACCGTTTCGCAGACAGGATTTGACGGACGCATCATCAGCTATACGCCGGTGGAGCAGAGCGATGTGTCGTTTGCAGAGATATACAAATGCCATTCGGCCGATTTTGAATCCGATATCAAAGGCCACGACAATGGTGTGATTACCTATTCGTTCAGCACCATTGGCAACCCCAAAGGGATTGTGATCGATCATCGCGGACTGGTCGACGGTGCCCGCATTGTCGCAGCGTACCTGCAGGTGAGCAGCGAGGATGTGCTCTCGGGGGTCTTGTCGTTCAATCTCGACTACGGTCTTAATCAGATCTTTACCACGCTCTATATGCAGGCGACACTGGCGATCCATCCCTTTGTGCTGCCGGCCGATTTTTTTACGCATCTGATCCGCGACGACGTGACGGTTTTGCCCCTGATGCCGATCCACATCACCGAGATGTTTGACGAAGCACCCCATCGCATCCCGACCCCGGAACACTTCACGCGGCTGCGCGCCGTGACCTCTTCGGGCGGCAATCTCACCCCTCGAATGATTCGATTGCTGGGAGAGCATTTTCCTGATGCCAGGATCTTTTCGATGCACGGATTGACCGAAGCGTTTCGTTCGGCCTACCTCGATCCGGCGCAGATCCATATTCGTCCCGGTTCCATCGGCAAGGCCGTGCCCGATGTCGAACTCTACATCATCGACGAAAACGGCAACGCCTGCAAGCCTCGCGAGATCGGCGAACTGATCCATCGAGGCGCCTGCATCTACAAAGGCTACTGGAATGCACCCGAAGAGACTGCCCAGCGCTTTAAGCCCATCTCGATCCTCAACAAGGTCATCCACCCCGAAGGGCGCCTGACCGATGAGATCGTTGTCGCAAGCGGCGATTATGTCTATGCCGACGAGGAGGGTTACATCTATGTCGTCGGCCGCAAAGACGATATGATCAAAACACGCGGCTACCGCGTCAGCCCCTACGAGATCGAAAGCGTCGTACGCGACCACCTGCCCCGGATCACCGAATGTGCGGTCTTTTCGCTTCCCAATGAGGAGATCGAAGAGGAGATCGTCCTGGTCTATCACGCTGATTCTGAGCTGAGCCCAAGCGAAATCCTCTTTGAGCTCAAGCAGCACCTCCCCGGCTACATGCTCCCCGAACAGATCCACTACCACCCCAACATGCCCCGCAAATCCCTCCACTCCAAAGAGGTAGACAAAGAGGCGTTGCGGGCGGCGTTTTTGGGAGAGGCGTAGGGTGGGCAATGGCCCACCCTTGCAAAACTGACTGTTTTATGAATATTAGGAGCAGGGACTTAAGTCCCGTTTTTACGGGGTTAAAACCCCTGCTCCGACAAAACCCCAATTTATTTTCCATCGCATTCAAA
>CAZWMZ010000144.1:0-4578 GCA_964634965.1 uncultured Nitratifractor sp.
CCAGCCATGGCGGTCTATCTCTCCTACAACGGTAACCGCAAAGCCTACACCGACCCCAAAACAGGGGCAAAAGTGATGCCAGACGAAAACTATGCACGGGAGATCATGCAGCTCTTTAGCGTCGGTCTCTACAAGCGCAACCTCGATGGGACGATCATGTACGACAGCAGCCACAAGCGCATCGCCTCCTACAAGCAAGAGGATGTTAATGCACTCTCGCGCGTCTTTACCGGCCTGTCGATTCATGACAAGCAGCACTTTAGCGATGGCATCAATCAGGGCAATACGATTCACCCCCCCAAATGCTACGAGGAGTATCATGACGAGGGAGAGAAGCAGGTGCTTGGTCAAACCATTTCGGGTGGGACATGCGATGAGGATATCCGTGCTACGGTCGATATCCTGGTTCGCAACCCCAGCACCGCCCCCAACATCAGCAAAAAGCTGATTTTGCGCCTGGCCAAATCGAACCCAAAACCCGACTATGTCCGACGGGTCGCAACGGTCTTTAGAAACAGCAATGGCGACCTCAAAAAAGTGGTCAAAGCGATCCTGCTCGATCCGGAGATCTGGAAAAACATCAAAGAGGGCAAAAAGGTCAAGATCAAAGAGCCTTACGAAGCGTTTGTCCATCTGGGCAGAGTCTTCAACATGACCCCCTTCAAGTATGTTGAACTGGGTAACAAAAAGGATCCTGCCATTTATCCCAAAAAAATGGGAAAAATGCTGAACACCTACTATTTCTGGGGCTTTGCCAATGGGCTCTATCCTCAGTTTGGAGAGTGGCCGCTGCAGTCGCCTACGGTCTTTAACTTCTTTAGCGATGAGTACAAGACCAACTCGGATGAGTTTAAGATCCGAGGATTTGTCGCACCCGAAGCGGAGATCCTGACCTCCAAATATACGGTCAACGCCTTTAACCGTATCGCATGGACGCTGGTAGGTCATCCGCTTTATGTGCAGATCGTGCGAGCCGGCAAGCAGAAACCCGAAGAGATCGAAGGGTATCATGCCGGCTATCTCGACTACTACAAGATCACCTATGAACGCTATTATGCTATCTACAAAGAGTACTTTGGTCAGGATCTGCTCAAAAAGGCCAAAGACGGTACAACGCGAGACAAATATCTGCATCAGGCACTCGAGCGCGTGGTCGACAAACTGGCGGTCGATCTTCTGGGTCATAAGATCAAAGATCGTGACCGTCAGGCGATCATCGATGAGCTGGATAACCAGAGATTTAATCAGCAGCAGACGACGACGGTAGCCAAAAACGATCTGGCGCGCCTGATCATCGGCAAGGCTGCATTGCGTATCGTAATGTCCGAAGACTTTATGACCAAATAAGAAGGGGTAAGCTATGAACAACTTCAACCGAAGAGATTTTATGAAAATAGTCGGCGGCGGCATGACAATGGCCGCTTTCCCCGAAATGCTGCTGGCCAACGACCGCTTCAGTGACTACAAGGCGCTTGTGGTGGTCGATCTGTTGGGCGGTTCAGACGGAATGAACATGTTTATCCCGGCTGACGGAAGCCAGAGCAGCAAAGATGGCTACGAAGTCTACGCCAAGACCCGCTCCGCAGCGGTGCGCATCACCGCCAAAGATTACATGAGTGAGCTGCGCAATCTCATCGGCAACTCAGGCTATCTGGAGTTTGAAAACTGCGGCGAGGGCGCCAACCGCCATCAGACAAAAGATCAACCCTACTATTCAGACAGGCATACGGACCAATCGTACCTCAAAGGGTTTTACCATCACCAAAATCACGGCTTTGGCGGCAAGATCGCGACCAACCTTGTCATGCCTGAGCTGGCCTATTGGCTCGACAAGGGCAAGGGGGTTGTGGTCCAAAATGTCGGCAACCTCATCACGTCGGCTACCAAAGAGGAGCTTCATAATGACAAAACGATTCGCCCGCCCTTTCTGTTCGGTCACGATCAGCAGGCGACGCTCAAGAGCATCGGGGGCGCTTCACTGATCACACGTCCTACGGGATGGCTGGGACTCCTGGCCGATAAGTGGATCAACAAATACACCGACAGCGGCTCCCCGCATCCGATCTACAACATGAACGTCAATATGTCTCCATTTGGTGCAAACAAAGCGCTCTTTGGTAACGCAACGACCGGCATGAACTACAACAACACCGGCCCCGTTGCTTTTGACAACAATCTCATCGATCGTACGCGTGAGAAGGAGTGGTTCTCCAAAGATATCCCCGATATGTTCGAGCGCCTCTATGCCGACATTCGGCTCAAGGTACTCAATGACGAGAAGAAGCTCGACGGAGACTGGAAAGGGGTCACGGGCAACAACGACATCTTCGCCAATGTCAAAGATCAGTTTGGCCGTGAGCTTGGCAATGTCCATCAGGCACTCGATCTCAATCAGATCGGTTTTGACAAGGAGCCCTGGAACTACATCGAAAGCTTTATGACCGCGGCTCGGCTGATCCAGATCGGCAAATCCAACGGTCTGAAGCGTCAGGTGATCTACATCTCCATCGGTGGATGGGATTCGCACTCGAACATGAAGTATACGCACGCGCTTTCACTGCGTGGACTTAGTTTGGCGATCGAGAAGTTTATGCGCGGCATCGATCATCTTGGATTGATGGACAAAGTGACTTTGATGAGTGTCTCGGAGTTTGGCCGCTCACTGGTGACCAGCCAGGGCGGTACTGAGCATGGATGGGGCAGCAACTACTTCGTCCTGGGCGGTGCCGTCAAGGCCGGCACCTACGGCACCTTTAACGATTTGACCCCCAAAGGACCGCAGGACTACATCGACAAGGGACGCTATATTCCTACGATCTCGTTCTCGCAGTACTACGCGACGGTGCTCAAATGGTTTGGTGCGACCCAGGCTGAGATCGAGTATGCATTGCCCGAGATCAAAAATTTCTCAAAGCAGGATATTGGATTTATGAAGCAGGGCTAAACAGCAGCGTCAACCCGAGGAGAAACCATGACAAATATATTGAAAAAAACTGGAAAAATTTTTACAATTGCGGTGTTGACAATTGGATTGGGGGGATGCGATTTTAACCTCGACAGTCTCTTTGGTGTTGGTAACGATACCACCGAACAAACATCGACTCCGACTACGACCCACGAGGGGACACCGCAGGAGACCGCAGGACCCGATGACAATACCGATCCCTCCAACAACGACATCGACACCGTGGTCGATCAGATGTATGACAATTACGACCACATCCCCACCGGCTCGGCCCTGACCACTGCCATGGCATACAAGTTTTTAAACATGGCAACCTTTGGTGCGACTCCCGAGCTGGCCGAAACGCTCAAGCGCAAAGGGGTTGTCCAGTGGGTCGACGAGCAGCTGAACATGTCGTACGATCCCCAGTCTGAGAGCATTCTGCGCAATGTTATGGAGATCGCGCTTCAGATCGATCGCGTCTCATACATCAAGCGCAAAACCCACTTTGACCGCAAAGTTTACCCCAAAGATATCACCGTCGATCAATTTTTGGATCCGACAAACTCATACTGTTTCAACCAGGGAATTGGTAACGGTCCCAATGAGCTCTATCTCCACTCAGCCAAGCTCTTCGACCTGCAGATGCGCAGCCCCAAGCAGCTGCTCCAGCGCACCGCGTATGCACTCAGTCAGATCGTTATCGCATCGGAATCGAACGACGAGTTTTTCCGCGAACGAGGCGAGGCGCTTTCGCACTACTACGATATTCTTCAAAAAGATGCGTTTGGTTCCTACAAGGATCTGCTCTACGATATCTCGATGAGTCCGGCGATGGCTACCTATCTGACCTATGCCGGCAACGAAAAGGAGCACGATGAGAACGGGGTGCGTGTGCTGCCCGATGAGAACTACGGACGGGAGATCATGCAGCTCTTTTCGATCGGACTCTATCGGCTCAATATGGATGGAACCGAAGCGCGCGGTACGGATGGCAAGCGCGTACCCACCTACGAGCAAAGCGATGTCAATGAGATGTCGCGGGTCTTTACCGGTCTGACGTATCGCTACACCAAAGATTTCCATGAGCCCCTCTTTCAGGGCGATTCGACCCACAGTCTCCGGTGCGCCCAGAAGTTTCACGATACGGGCGAAAAGCAGATTCTTGGCCAGACGGTGCCCAGTGGAGGCAGTTGTCAGCAGGATGTCAAGGCTGCGATCGATATCTTGATGCAGCACCCCAATACCGCCCCCTATCTGGCCAAAAAACTGATCCTGCGGTTGACCAAATCCAACCCCAAAGCCGACTACGTACGTCGCGTAGCTACGGTCTTTAAAAACAGTGGCGGCAGCCTCAAAGCGACCATCAAAGCGATCCTGCTTGATCCTGAGATCTGGGAGAACATCCAGGAGAACAAAGGGGTCAAGATCAAAGAGCCCTATCTGGCCTACACGAACCTGCTCCGTGCCCTGGGTGCTCACCCTGTGCCCTACAAAAAGTTCATGGGAACGGGCAAAAAGTTCTACAAGATCACCGGCGAGCGTTTCTATACCGGCATTCTCTACGACTACTTTGGTCAGTGGCCGACCTATTCGCCCAGCGTGTTTAACTTCTATGATGACGATTTTGTTCC
>CAZWMZ010000145.1:0-2779 GCA_964634965.1 uncultured Nitratifractor sp.
GGCCCAAGAGCCCCCAGCCAGTAGAGCGGATTGTATGCAGGTCGTTTTTCCATGTTTGTTCCTTTGGTATGAAATCATTTTTGACACCGAAAGGATAGACCAAACCGGCGAACAATTGGTTCGTCGGTCTGTATGGTCTCACCAAATCGGATAAAAAAGATCGGAATTATACACAGAAAAGGTTACAAAAGTATTACCTGGGAGATTTTTGCAGTAGATTTACAGACTTCTCGTATCTGTTGAGCACTCAGAGACCCACCTCATCAAGCTCTTTGAATTTGAACGCTTCGATGATCTCCTCAATCGTGCGCTCATGACGAACGCTTAGCACCATCATTCCCTCCTCCATAAACTCCATGTAGTTTTCGAATCGATTGGCCAGGATTACAAAATCGATCCATGCCGCACCCGTTGCGTGACGATCGTCGAAAAAGGTGGTGCTTTTGACCATCCCCTCATCAAAATCGACCAACGCCCACGACGCAGCCTCATAGATCGGAGCAATATGGTCCCGGTCGGGATCGGTACCTGTCATGGGGATCAGGATCAGCATGTGGCTCCCTTCAGCAGCGCCGGATCGAGTGCAAGGTCGCGGTTTTTCATCCTCTTGATGCCTCGATCGAGCACCGAACGGGCGATCTTTTTGGCCTCTTTGAGTGAGTGCATCCGACAGGTGCCGCACTGATAGATGTTGATCTCCGGGATGTCGCGTTTGCGCTGGACGGCCAGGACATCCTTCATCGCCTTTTTCCACGCTTTGGCTACCCGCTTTTTAGAAGGCTTACCCAGCAGCGACATGTAAAAACCGGTTCGGCAACCCATCGGGGAGATGTCGATGATCTCAACCGATTTACCGTTGAGATGGTCACGCATAAATCCAGCAAACAGGTGCTCCAGCGTATGAATCCCCTCCTGCGAAAGGATCTCGTGGTTGGGACGACAGAAACGCAGGTCAAAGACCGTGATCGTATCGCCAGAAGGACTCAACATCGTCTTGGCTTTGCGTACAGCTGGCGCAATCATTTTGGTATGATCGACCAAAAAACTCTCCAACATCGGCATGGTAAACTCCTTTGGGGGGATATTGTGGATGATGGATTATACCATTTTGGAGGTAACGCAACCCCGCCTGTCCAAGTCTCGAAACAGAATGCGTTGCAAAGATGCCTTAGAGGGCACCTCTAAAAATAGCTCATACCCACAATGGGCTTTGCAGGTGTGAGATTGTGCAAGAGATTCTTGAGTCGTAGCCGAAGCTACGACGCAGAGAATATCTCGTGCAAGGTCGCACCTGCAAAGCCCACCCTACGGGCATCGAGATCTTTTGCCTGGACTGCGTTAGACCTTTTCGACTTGACTACGGCCAAGCCTTCAAAGGTCTGCCTTGCCCAGACAAAAGCTTTCGATGTTGTGGATGTGATCTATTTTTAGAGATTCCCTAAAGTCCAAGCTCCAAAAGGTGAGAGAGGAATGTTCGTGTGTGCTCTTGGCAATAAAGAATGTGGAACCGAGGGTGTGCGTAGGGGCGAATTCCATATCCGCCTATGATACGGCGATAATGAAATTTTCCTCTTGAACAAACAATAAGGAACCCAAAATGACCGACCGCAATTTTGACAAGCTTGCCGACAAGTTTGAAGCGCGTATCTATGGGACCTTTAAGGGGGCATTGCGGTTGGAGTTGTTGCAGGAGGATCTGGCGTTTTTGCGCGAAAGAGAGCCCATGATGGTGTGGGATGCGGGGTGCGGTGGAGGGCGGATGGCAGTGTGGTTTGCCCAGCGCGGCCATCGGGTCGTCGGATGCGATATCTCGTCAAAGATGCTTGCTTATGCACAGGATCGGGTCGCTTCGGCCGGGGTTGAGGTGCGTTTGCTTCAGGCCTCGGCTCAGGAGATGGCTTCGACGTTACCTGCGCAGGACCTCGTGCTTTTTCATGCGGTGATCGAGTGGCTGGCCGATCCACTGGGTACATTGGAGATCGTTGCTGAGCGGGTCAAGCCTGGCGGCTATCTGTCACTGATGTTTTTCAACGAGCACGCCCTGATCTATCGCAATGTCATGCGTGGCACCTGGCGATTGCGTTTCGTGCTCGATGAGGCGTGGCGCGGCCGAGGCAAGCGCCTTACACCCCCTCATCCTCAACGCCCCGAACGGATCGTAGCGTGGGCAGATGCGCACGGTTTCGAGGTGATACAGCACACCGGCATACGGGTCTTTCACGACTATCTCCACGAAGAGGATCGCGCCCAGACATCGCTCGAAGAGCTGCACGCACTCGAACGACGCTATTGCCGCCAAAGCCCCTACCGCGATCTGGGACGCTACGTTCATCTGCTGTTGCACAAGCCAGCCGACAGACAATAAGCACACAAAGAGAACTCGATGTTTCTACTTTGTGCCAGGCCATATTTTAGATTGAATGACAGCCCTTTAAAACTGGGCGGGACCAATCACGCAATTTGTTCAACAGGACAACTTTCATGACTCTTATCAAGCAAAATGCTTACAGTACTTTTGCTCTCCTCTCCACCCTTGCTTGTTGGTAAGGTACAAATTGGGTAAAAAAGAAACAGATTCGTCACAACTAGATCGAAGCGGTCGGTTTTAACGTCTTCGGTTGGTGTGCTTTGGTACAATCTTTATGCAAATATTACACACCACAGGAGAACCCGTTATGAGTTCACGCCCCACTATCGTATGGACGAAAATCGACGAGGCGCCCGCGCTGGCTACCTATTCATTGTTGCCGGTGGTGCAGGCCTTTACCAAGCATGCCGG
>CAZWMZ010000146.1:0-2438 GCA_964634965.1 uncultured Nitratifractor sp.
ATATTTTGGAGTACAGCCACTTAGAAGTAAAAGCGAGGAAAGTGTCAAAAGGAGAAAAAATTGTTTCACAAAGACTCCCTAAGTAGCTTGGTTGATATTATATGATATGAAAGATTAAAATAAGCTTTAATGATATGCAAAATAGTCCTAAATAATCAACATTGCATCGCCATACGAGAAAAACCTAGATCTCTGCTCTATAGCTTCTGCATATAACGCCAAAGTCTTCTCTCTACCTACAAATGCAGACACTAGCATGATGAGGGTACTTTTGGGTAGGTGAAAATTGGTCAGCAGGTGATTGACGCGCTGGGGAGGGTTGTGCGGGTGGAGGAAGAGATCGCATGTGCCGCTTCGGCGGCGGGTGCGCGCATAGTATTCGATGGTGCGTGTGACTGTCGTGCCAACAGCCAGCAGTGGCGCATCGCTTTCGAGGATGGTGGCTGCAGCTTCTGGGATGTGAAACGATTCTGAATGCATGGGGTGGTCGAGGATGCGTTCGGCTTCGACTGGTTTGAAGGTACCGGCGCTGGTGTGGAGCGTGAGGGTGTGGGTGGGGTGACGCTCTTGCAGCGTCTGCAGCAGCTCAGGCGTAAAGTGAAGCGAAGCGGTCGGAGCAGCAACGGCACCGGGTTCGCGAGCAAAGAGGGTTTGGTAGTCGCGTGCATCCTCGGCACGATCGGGACGTCGCAGATAGGGGGGCAGGGGGATATGGCCGATGCGATCGAGGATCGATACCAGCTCTTCGAAGCGTACGGGTTTGCCGTGGTGCCAGAAGCCAACGGTGCGCGAGCCGTCATCGTGCAGGGCGTCAACGCGCGCTTCGAGTCCGTCGTCAAAGAGCAGGCGTGTCCCGACACGCACCCGTCCGCGAATCATCACACGGTGGCGGTGCGCGTCGAGGTTTTGTGTATAGAGCAGCTCGATGCGGCCGCCGCCTTGTGTGCCGTCGGAGGCTTTGTGACCGTAGAGGCGGGCTTTGATGACGCGCGTGTCATTGAGAAACAGGTGGACACCAGCCGGAAGAAATGCAGGCAGATCGCGAAAGATCGCATGGGTGACGGTCTTGGCTGCACGATCGTAAACCAGCAGTCGAGCCGCGTCGGCTGGTCGAGCCGGCTCGGTGGCGATGTGCCCATCGGGCAGCACATAGTCGTAGGCGTGCGTATAGAGCTCGATGGGGGTGTCGGTGTGATCAGGCGTCATCATCGGTGCGATCGGGGAGCCGGTGGTCGATGGTCGATGGTGGGATCTCGGAACGTGCTGCTTCGGGTGCAGGTGCGGGGGCTGCCTCTTCTTCTTCGTCCTCGTCGGGTACGTCAGGATTGACAAATTTCAAAATGATAATCGACGCCCCATAAAGCACGATCAGCGGTGCGGCCATCAGCACCTGTGTGAGCACATCGGGCGGCGTGAGCAGCGCAGCGAGGACGAAGATCATGACGATGGCATATTTGAAAAACTGGATCAGCGTCCGATCGGTGATCAGCCCAAGCAGCCCCAGAAAATAGGCTACCACCGGCAGCTCAAATGCGATGCCAAACCCGAGCAGAATCTTGGTGAAAAATCCGACATAATCCTCGATATTGATCAACGGCGTGTAGAGAAACGATCCGAACGTAATGAGAAACTGAAACCCAAACGGCGTAACGATGTAGTAAGCAAAGAGAACGCCGATACCAAACATGATCGATCCGCCGAGAACAAAAGGGAGTACCATCTTTTTTTCGTTGTCGTAAAGCCCCGGCGCGATGAAGCGCCACAGCTGCCACAAGATCACAGGCATGGCAAAGAGAATACCGGCAAAGAAGGAGACCTTGAGTGCGACGAAAAAGGCACCTCCGACCTGATGGGTGGTGATGCTGCCCCAGAAGCTGTTGGAGGCTTTTGCGGCGGGAGTGGTGGCGTTGGTCTCCATCCCCAGGCGGTGCAGTAGGATACGGCTGCGGTCGGCCAGCGCATCGGCTGAGGCTGCCGCCTCGGCCAGCAGGGTCGCCAGCTGGCGATCGATGGCATCTCTGGGGTGTGTTTCCAGAACCCTGGATGCCTCTCGGAGGTGGCGACCGAGCGCATCGGCTTCTGCGGGCAGCGGCTTTTTGGATGCAGTGCCGGGGGCGGTGCGATTGATCTCGAGGGTACGATTGGCATCGGTATGCTGTACTCTCCAGGTGCCATCTTCGCGCTGCTCGACGATCGCGCGTACCTGCGTCAGGGCGTCGTTGAGCGGGCGGGTGACCCAGGTCAGGGTGGGGTTGTGAAAGATAAAGGCCACAATAAACATCCCCAAAACGGCCGCGATGGAGATCGCCAGTCGGGTTCGCAGCTCTGCCAGATGGGGCTTCATGCTCTCAAACATTACCCCTCCCTGGACAGATGTTTAAACTGTGCGGGGCGTTGAGCCTGCGCAACCTGAGGCGAGAGAGCATCGTCCAGCCCGC
>CAZWMZ010000147.1:0-10926 GCA_964634965.1 uncultured Nitratifractor sp.
CAGATCGGTCACGCGGCGTGCAAACGCGGTGGGATCCTGCGGCTCAAGCCCTTCGGCGAGTTTGGCTGCATCGAGCAGAACCCAGGCAGCGGCTTCGAGTTTTTCAGGTTTTTTGATCTTGGCCAGCTTTTGCACCATCTCATGTTCAGGGTTGACCTCAAGCACCAGCGGCTGTTCGGGCGCCTCCTGTCCCATCTGGCGAAAGAGATGCGACATGCCCGCCATCGGATCGGAGCTATCCGGCACGACGCAGCTGGGGCTCTCGTTCAGGCGGGTGGTAACGCGCACCTCTTTGACCGCATCGCCGAGGATCTCTTTGAGCTTGTCGGTTAATTTTTTGTGCTTCTCTTGCAGCGCTTTTTGCTCCTCTTCGCTCAGGCTCTCGGGCGCTTCGATCGTGGTGATGTCTTTAAATGTCCACTCTTTGTAGGCACCGATCGCCGGCGTAACGATCTCGTCGATCTCTTTGTCATCCAGGATGAGCACTTCGAGGTTGGCTTTGTTGTACGCTTCGAGCAGCGGCGAGTGGCGCAGCACCTTCTCATCCTCGCCGATGAGATAGTAGATGTGCTTATCGGTCTCCCCTTCCCGTTCGCCGGCACGTTGGATATACGCATCCAGCGAGGTGAGCCCTTCGACTTTGGAGCTTTTGTAGCGAACGATCTCCAGCAGCAGCTCTTTGTTGGTGTAGTCGGTGTAGATTCCTTCTTTGATCAATTTACTGTACTGATCGATAAAGCGATCAAATTTCTCCGCGTCGAGGTTTTTGATCGCCTGGAGGATCTTTTTGACCGAGGCCTGCTTGATGTTGGCCAGGATGCGGTTTTCCTGAAGCAGCTCGCGGCTGACATTGAGCGGCAAATCCTCGCTGTCGATGATCCCGCGAACAAAACGCAGATAGAGGGGCAGCAGCTCTTTTTCGTCGTCGGTGATAAAGACCCGTTTGACGTAGAGTTTGGTGCCCGGCTGAAAATCGGCGCGGAAGATATCCATCGGCGCAGTGTGGGGAATGTAGAAGAGTGTGGTGTACTCCAGGCTCCCTTCGACGTGGTTGTGCAGCCAGGTCAGCGGCGCTTCGCTGTCGTGCGAGAGGGTCTTGTAAAATTCGATGTACTCTTCGTCTTTGATCTGCGATTTGGGCAGGCGCCACAGGGCTGTCGCGTCGTTGATCTGCTCAAACTTGGTCACCGTCTCGGTCTTGGCATCCTCCCCTTCACCGGTGGTCTCTTCGGTCTCGTACTTCAGAAAGATCGGATAGGGGATATGGTCGGAGTATTTTTTGACGATCTCTTCGATCTTCCAGGTGTTGAGGAACTCAGCCTCATCCTCTTTGAGCTTGATATAGACGATGGTACCATACTCATCTTTGGTGATCGGTTTGGTCTCAAAAGCACCTGTGCCATCCGAACTGAACATCCAGGCCTGCTCTTCGCCCGCTTTTTTGGTGATGACATCCACCTTTTGGGCGACCATAAAGACCGAATAGAACCCGACGCCAAACTGCCCGATGAGATTGCTGTCCTTTTTGGCATCGCCAGTCAGCTGCTCGACAAAGGCCTTGGTACCCGATTTGGCGATGGTGCCGAGGTGATTGATCAGATCCTCTTCGTTCATACCGATGCCGTTGTCGATGATCGAGAGAGAGCTGTCATCCTTGTCCAGACGTACGACGATTTTGGGATCCCAATCCATCTCTTTGAAACGCGCATCGGTGAGTTTGAGGTAGTTGAACTTATCGAGCGCATCGTTGGCGTTGGAGATAAGCTCACGGATAAAGATCTCTTTGTTTGAGTAGAGCGAGTGGGTCATCAGGTGCAACAGCTGCCCAATCTCGGTCTGATACTGATGTGTAGCCATAATCGACTCCTTTGGTTATGGTGTGAAAAATTTTTCGGGATTATACCAAAGGGAGATAAAAATTTCAAGTTTTTTTGAAAGATACTTTAGTCAATATGACTTAGAGTTTGTCAAATTCACTCCAGATTTGCGTGACGGCTTCGCATGGTCGCCTCATCAATCGATTCGAGGTGGATCCACTCAAACACAATCGCTTCGAGATAAATCAAAGCAGCAAGCTCAAAGCGCGTCCCCATCGGCATCCCCCGGATCACTGCATCGGACCCCTCTGGTGAGGCGTGCCTCAGGTGTGCAACGAAGCGACTCAACGATGCCAATCTGCTGTGCGGTGAGGCCGTCAACGCCACCACCTCGGCACCGTGGTGGTGCGCCAGTTCGGCAGCACGCACCACCGCAGCTGTGGTGCCCGATGCGGAGAGGCAGATGAGTGTATCACCAGAGCCAATGGCTGGTGTAACGGTTTCGCCTGCGACATAGACCGTCTGTCCAAGATGCATGAGGCGCATGGCGAACATCTGCCCGACCAAACCGCTCCGGCCCACTCCAGAGACAAAGAGACGCCGCGCATGCATCAACTGCCGCACCAGTTGATCGAACGTCTTTCGATCAGCGTCTTGAAGGGTGCGCACTATCTCCTGTACAATCGGCTCGGCGATCATGCGGCAGCCCGGAGCGTCTCAGCCATCGCCTGCGCAACCGCTCCTGGATCCGCTACGCCAGTGATCGCACCCCCGACCACAACGATCTGGGGACGGTATCGCACAATCGCATTGAGGGTATCGGGACCGATGCCTCCGGCGACAGCGAGCGGGACAGTGCCGACTTTGGAGAGGCGCTTGAGGTCTGCCAGCGGGGAGGCACCGGCTGCCTGCTGATCGATACCCGAATGGATGCCGACATAGTCGGCACCCATCGCCTCCATCGCACGCAACCGCGGCAGCTTGTTGCGGACATTGATCAGATCCACCACTGCAGCGCCACCGTGGCGGTGCGCGCTCTCAAGCGTTCCCTCGATCGTGCGATCATCCGCCGCCCCCAGCACCGTGACCAGATCGGCACCGGCATCAAAACAAAAATCCGCCTCATACGCTCCCACATCCATGCTTTTGAGATCAACGAGCAGGCTCTTGTCGGGAAAGAGTTTTTTCATGCAACGGACGATGCTGATACCTTCGTGCTTGATCAAAGGAGTACCGATCTCAATGATATCGATGTACTCTCGAGTACGGTAGACCAGATCGACCGCCTCTTCGCTGGTCAAAACATCCAGAGCCAATTGTAATTTCATCTGTTACTCCCCTTTCTGACACAAAAATGACATATGTAAGATTATCCTATTTTAACTGAAGAGTTTGCAAGATATTTTAAAAAAAGTAGTTTCGCAGTGTAAAGCCATCAAAACATTTAAAGTTTAATTACGATGAAGATAAAGTCAAACCCCAAAAAGTCGCCCAGAAAGCAGAGAGGTGCACCCCCTGCATGCAGCCGCCACCAAACCGGTATGTGCGACTCACCGATAGACAAACAGTCTCTGACTCCATGCCCGATCGATCCGTTTGCGATCGCGCGTTCTGTAGCAGGTGCGCGCATCGGTCTCGCAGTAGATGCCATTGCTCAACTCAAATGCAGTCGCATTGCGATCCTGACGCATCAGTGCCTCCGAGGCAACCGCACCCAAAAAGATCTTTGTCAGCCCAATCGACACACCATAGCCATCGGCACAAAAACCCCCGGCACGATCACACACTACACCGGGTTCTGGCGAAAAGGGCTGCGGGTGAGCAGCCATGCTTTTGGGCTCGGGCGGCGTGGTACGCGCCAGCAAACTCAGTGTGACGATGCGTGCAAGTGTCATATCATAGAGGCAGACTGCATCGGCACCGCACCGGCGATCGCGCCGACGCAACCAGGCGCGTTGCGCCAAACGTGCCGTCTCCTGATGGGCATAGGGGCGATAGATTTCTCCCATTTTTCCATCGAGCCTGCTCAGGCACGCATCGGCACAGATGGTGCGCTCGATTGGCGACACGGCCCGACGACAATCAAAGCTGGCCGCTGAAAGCGTTGTATGTGCCACCAAAAGCGTCATCAGCAGTCGTTGCGTTCGATACCATTTTGACATCATTGCCTCCTTGAGGGTTTGCATCTGCGCAGGCGGTCCGGAGAGACCCTCCTGCACACTCCATCCATGCAGTGAGTGCACGATGCATGCGCGGCTGCTGTGTTCAGGCTTGATCGATGTAGTTTTGGACCCATGCGCGTATTTCGCTGTAGACAAAGGAGTCTTTGTACTCTTTGAACTTGCCGCCGGCAGCATTGGGATGGCCGCCGCCGTTTCCAATGTGTGCCGCCATCCTGGCAACGTCGAGTTTGCCACTGGCACGCAGGGAAAAGTTGCCGCGACTGTTGACATCCATATAGAAATCGTATTCGGGATTGGCGAGCAAAAATGCATTGCCGATCAATGAGGTGTTGCCCGCACTGTAGGTCAAAATCCCCATGTAGTCGCCGTAGTGAATCGTCATGCGCTGTTTGTCGGCACTGAGGAGACGCGTGACATACTGGGCGACCAGGTTGTCCTTGGTATCATCCTCTCCCTGGCGGAAAAAGGCCTTTTTGATGCTGTGCAGATCATCATCGAGCCGAATGGGTGCCTGCGGATCGTCGGCCCGTTCACGGGCCGCCTCGATCAACATCAGTTTAAAGGCACGATCCTCGTCCGGAAAAAGAACCCGATTGATCTCCCGCGCACCTGAGATCATCCCCAGGCCCACTTTACCATACTCAAAGAGCGGATCCTCCTCCCGCCAGATGTCGATGGCGTTGATCGTACGCACGATGGTCTCATATGCCCCCTCCGAATCAAATCCCCATCTTTCACGCAACCAGTCATAGGTGATCAAGGTCGCACTGCGCGTCGTATCGAGCATATACCACCCAAACCGCTCAGCCGTAGATGCACCGGTACCGTGATGATCGAGCAACTGAATCTTTGCCCCAACGGCCAGCGCCTCGCGTTCGATCCAGCGTGCCTCTTTGGGGGCGAGATTGAGATCCGTAATGAGGATTAAAAATCTTTTTGCCTCTTTGTTGACAAACCGATCACGCTGAATCTGGGCGATGATCTCTTCGAGGCGTGCAGCCACCTCCGGACCGTAGTTGGCATTGTAGCACTCGATGTGCTCAAACGCTTTTTGGGTCAGATACTGGCATCCATAGCCATCAAAGTCGATGTGGGAGAGGTGATAGAGTCGGGTCATGAAGTCTCTTTGAAGATTTGATCGAGGGTCAATTCGCGCAAAAACAGATCGATGCGCATCTGAAACGTTGTCAGAAAGGGCGAGATGGCACACATGCCGACCGTGCCATTGGGGCATGTATCGCTGTACTGAGTGCAATCGAACACCGAAGCCGCCCTCCCCTCTGCCGCAACGATCACGTCATAAACCGAGATCTCCGAGAGGTCGTGCTCGAGTGCGAACCCTCCGTGCGCGCCGCGATGCGAAGTAATGATCTGCTCTTTGGCCAGACTCTGGAGGATCTTGGCCAAAAAGCTTTTGGGAATGCACAGCTCCCGCGCCAAATGCTCCGCGCCCACCGGCGCATCGGCCTGACGGATCTTGTCGAGCGAGAGGAGTGCATATTCGCTGGCGCGTGTCAGTAGCATGGGCGTTTAACCTTTGTTTGAACGCCCGGTCAAACGACCGGGTACCATTAAATTAAGAGTATTTTACTCTAAGATTGATTAAGGGCACCCCTGTCCCCAAAGAGAATGCTTTGAATCTGTGCTCTGCTCATTGTCAAGCGGTTTGTGTGTCCAATGCGAATCACAACCGCTGGATGCGACAGTGAGGGTGCGCAGTCGACAACTCTATTTTGGGAGGTGGGTTTATCTCTCTTGAAGCTTGGTCCTGTATAATACCCCTTCCAAATTTATACCAATCAGGAGGTCATTATGGCTTTGGATTCGGCGAAAAAACAAGAGATCATCGCCCAATACGGACGCGGCGAGAACGATACCGGTTCTCCTGAAGTACAGATTGCACTGTTGACGGAGCGGATCAAGTATCTGACCGAACACCTCAAGATCAACAAAAAAGATCACTCATCCCGCCTCGGACTGCTCAAGCTCGTTGGTCAGCGCCGTCGCTTGATGCGCTACCTGCACCGCAGCGACTTTGGCCGCTACACCGCCATCAAAGAGGCATTGGGCCTGCGCAACTAACCCCCACTGCTCTCCTCACCCGTTCCGACGCTCTGTGCGCCGGAGCGCTCTACTTCTTAACTTTTTTGCTTTGTTTTTCCAGGTCGTTTCCCCCAATCTCGCAATCGAATGCTTCGAATCTGTGCCATGCTTGCATTCAGGTACATTACGTCAAATGTGAGTCACACCCACAGGTGCGGAGATGATTTTACACGAAGCCCTGGATGCGATGATGGGGTAAGGTCGTGCATTTCATTTTTGGGATTTGGGGTTTCAGGGCTCCTCCACAGCAATTTCTGGATAAACATTGGGCTCAAAAGAGCATAGTTGATAGAATCCGACTCAACTTTTTTCCGAAGATTTTATAAACATGGCTTGACAAATAGGCACTCAATATACTATAATCCGACAAGAGTTTTATGGAAAAGGAGCGTATCATGAGCGATACCGACCCCAAAAAGAAGCCGCAAGAAGAGCACGCGGCATCGACCGAATCTGAGGTGCTGGACGAAGCACCTGCTGCGGATGCACCCGATACGGAAACGGACGAAACACCGTCAGAAGCATCGTGTTGCGAGACCGTCGAAACATTACAGGCCGAACTCAAAGAGGCACAGGAGAAGGTCCTGCGACTGCACGCCGATTTTGAGAACAGCAAAAAACGGCTCGAAAAGGATAAAGCCAACGCCGTCGCATTTGCCAACGAAACGTTTGCAGGCGATCTGCTCAGTGTGCTGGATTCGTTTGAGAGTGCGTTTGGTGCCCTGGAGCAGATCGATCCAGCCGATGCGGCCGAGGCGATCGCCAAGATCAAAGAGGGGATGGAGCTGACCTACAATCAGATGCGAACCGTCCTCAAAAAGCACGGCATCGAAGAGGTCGACCACGAAGGCCACTTCGATCCGGAAGTCCATCAGGCCGTCATGCAGGTCGAGAGCGACGCGCACGAAAGCGGCGAGATCGTTCAAGTTCTGCAAAAAGGCTACCGGATGAAAGAGCGCACCTTGCGTGCAGCCATGGTCAGTACGGCCAAGTAGTTGGCTTTTCGGATCGGGTTGCAACCCAGGTTGCAACCGTTTTGCGAAAAAAACCCTACAATAGCCCAAACAAAATACAACACAGGAGAAGAATCATGAGCAAGCCTATCGGAATCGATCTGGGAACCACCAACTCGGCCGTTGCCGTCTACGAAAACGGCGAAGCCAAAATCATCGCCAACAAAGAGGGGCGCAACACCACTCCCTCAGTCGTTGCCTTTACCGACAAGGGTGAAGTCCTCGTCGGCGATACCGCCAAACGCCAGATGGTCACCAACCCGGAAAAGACCGTCTATTCGGTCAAGCGGATCATGGGATTGATGTGCGACGAAGAGAAGGCCAAAGAGGCCAAAGAGCGTCTGCCCTACCATATTCAGGACAAAAACGGCGCATGCGCCATCGAGATCGACGGTAAGACCTACACCCCACAGGAGATCTCAGCCAAGATCTTGATGAAGCTCAAAGAGGATGCCGAAGCCTACATGGGCAGCACCGTGACCGATGCAGTCATTACGGTACCGGCTTACTTTAATGACGCACAGCGTAAAGCGACCAAAGAAGCCGGCACCATCGCCGGACTCAATGTCCTGCGGATCATCAACGAACCCACCTCGGCAGCCCTGGCCTACGGTCTGGAGAAGAGTGAGAGCGAAAACATCGCTGTTTATGACCTCGGAGGCGGTACGTTTGATGTCACGATCCTCGAAACCGGTGACGGCGTCGTCGAGGTGCTCGCTACCGGTGGCGATGCGTTCCTCGGTGGAGACGACTTTGACAACCGCGTGGTTGATTACATCGCTGAGGAGTTCAAAAAGGACAACGGCATCGATATCAAAAACGACATCATGGCCCTGCAGCGCCTCAAGGAAGCGGCTGAAAATGCCAAAAAAGAGCTCTCGGCTGCGACCGAAACGGAGATCAATCTCCCCTTTATCACCGCTGATGCTTCCGGCCCTAAGCACCTCGTGATGAAGCTCACCCGTGCTAAGTTTGAGTCGCTCATCGACGATCTGGTCCAAAAGACCATCACCAAGATCGACGAAGTGCTCAAAGAGTCAGGCCTGAGTAAAGGCGAGATCAAAGAGGTCGTCATGGTGGGCGGTTCGACTCGTGTTCCGCTCGTACAGGAGAAGGTCAAGGCCTACTTTGGCAAAGAGCTCAACAAATCGGTCAACCCCGACGAGGTCGTTGCCGTCGGTGCAGCGATCCAGGGCGGCGTCCTCACAGGCGATGTCAAGGATGTCCTGCTGTTGGATGTCACTCCGCTGAGTCTGGGAATCGAAACGCTCGGTGGCGTAACCACCAGGCTGATCGAAAAAGGAACAACCATTCCGGCAAAAAAATCGCAGATCTTCTCGACAGCAGAGGACAACCAGCCCGCCGTCAGCATCCACGTCGTCCAGGGCGAGCGCGAATTTGCCAAAGACAACAAATCACTCGGTATGTTTGAGCTCAGCGGCATCGCACCCGCTCCGCGCGGTGTACCGCAGATCGAGGTGACCTTCGACATCGATGCCAACGGGATCTTGACAGTCAGCGCCGAGGACAAGGCAACGGGCAAATCGCAGGAGATCAAGATCACCGGCTCCAGCGGCCTGAGCGAAGATGAGATTCAGCGGATGGTACAAGAGGCCGAGGCCAACAAGGCCGAAGATGAAAAACGCAAAGCACTCGTCGAAGCGAAAAACCAGGCCGATGCGCTGGTACATCAGACCCGCAAAGCACTCGATGAGCTCGGAGAGAACGCCGATGCTGCCCTCAAAGAGGAGGTAGCCAAAATCACCGGTGAGGTCGAAACGCTCGTCAAAGACGACAGTGCCACCAAAGAGCAGATCGACGCCAAGATCGGCGAGCTCAATGCTGTCGCCCAAAAGGTCGCCCAGGCAGCCGCTGCGCAGCAACAATCAGGCGGCAGTGCATCGTCCACACAGAAGCCGGCCGATGATGACGTCATCGACGCCGAAGTGGAATAACGCCTCTTCGTCCTGTCCCTCCACCCGGAGGGCAGGAGATGCCGCTGCATCCAACGCAACAGCGAATTTCAACAGCACACCCTATCCGGCATGCGAAGGGTTGCGGTCAAAGAGTGAGACAATCCCACGGGGCATGAAGACCATCACACCGATAATAATCATGCCGTAAATCAACGTCTGGTACTCCTCAAACGATGCAAGAAATTGCGGCAAAAGCGTGAGGATCACTGCGCCGATTACCGCGCCATAAAGTCGCCCCATTCCTCCAAGAACCACCATCACAACCAGTTCGATTGAGCGCCCAAAACCTGCCTCCTGCGGCGAGATAAACCCGGCAAAAAAAGCATACAGACTCCCTGCCAAAGTCGCAATCAGTACTGACAGAACAAAGATGCGGCTCTTGTAACGAGCGATATCAACCCCAACACTGCTGGCAGCTTTTTCCGAGTCGTGCAGGCTGCGCAAAATCCGCCCCAGCGGCGAACGGATCAGGTTGTGACTGAGCGCCATCAACCCCAGCAACAGCACCGAAGCAAGCAAATACCACTGCCAACCTTGATCGAGCGGATATCCCAGCAGCGAAAAGCCCTCTACGCTCATCCCGTCGGTTCCACCAGTGAACTCCTCTTCGTTGGTCAGTGCAATGGAGACGATCACGCCTACCCCCAGGGTCGCCATCGCAAGATAGTGGCCCGAAAGCCGCAAAATTGGACGAGCGATCAGGTAGGCAAAAGCCGCCATGATCCCCATCGAAACAGCGATAGCAAAAAGCGGATCCAACCCGTATGTGCCGACCAGGATGGCCGAGAGATATCCTCCCAGCCCCGCAAACGCCCCGTGCGCCAAGCTGATCTGCCCTGCATACCCCATCAGGAGATTGAGCCCAACGGCAATCATGGCATTAAAAAGCGCAATGATCGCCACCTCATAATAGAAGTCATTCGTCAATGCCAAAGGAACCAGCATCAACACAACTGCCAAAATCCACCACGCACGCGAAATCATGTCCAAAACCTCTCTTTCTTTTAGGGGTGCCCTTAAACCCTCTGTGCCTTGAGCGTGCTGAAGATTCCGCCGGGGCGTACGAAGAGGATCAGCAGCATGATGACAAAGGCGACGGCATCTTTGTACTCCGACGAGAGGTAGCCCGCTACGAGGGCTTCGATGATGCCAAGGATCAGGCCGCCAAGGACCGCGCCAAACGGGTTGCTCAGTCCGCCGATGATCGCAGCGGCGAAGCCTTTGAGGCCGAGCATGATGCCAACCTCGTAGTTGGTCGAGGCGATGGGGGTCAGCAGGATCCCGCCTACCGCAGCGATGGAGGCAGAGAGGGCAAAATTGATCAACAAAATCACGCGAATATTGATCCCCATCAGGCGGGCAGATTCGGGGTTGTCTGAGACGGCGATCATCGCTTTGCCAGTACGGGTGTGGCGAAAAAAGAGATAGAGCCCCACTACGATCAGTATCGATACGGCAACAATCAGCAGGGACTGGTAGCTTACGACCGTTCCAGCGACCTCAAAAGCCCCATCACCGACAAACGAAGGCATGGTGTGGAGCTCTTTGTCAAGAAGCACTTCGGTCAAACCGCGCAAAAAGATCGCATACCCCAATGTCAGGATGATCAGCGAGACCTGTGAACTGTCGCGCGAGAGATCGATGAGTTTCCAAAGCGCCATACCCAATAGAGCCGTCAGGGCAACGGCGATCGCAAAGGCCGGTACCGTAGGAACCCCTGCCGCCAGCACAAAGACCATGATCATGCCGCCGGCCATCACAAACTCACCCTGGGCAAAGTTGATGATGCCGCTGGAGTTGTAGATGACGGTAAAGCCCATGCCCACGAGGGCAT